>NZ_JOGH01000049.1:0-42799 GCF_000721345.1 Kitasatospora sp. NRRL B-11411
CCCGCACCCCTCCCTCCCCCCGACGGCACCGCACCGCCCGCCCCGGACCGAACCGGGACGGGCGGTGCGCGGGCACCCGTGGCGTTACGCCATCGGCTGCGGCCTGATCATGGCGAACGGCGCGCCCTGCGGGTCGGCGACCACCGTCATCCGGCCCGCCATCATGTCGAACGGCGGCGCGAGCACCGTGCCGCCCCGCTTGACCAGCGCGTCCACGGTGGAGTCCACGTCGTCCACGGAGAAGTACGTCAGCCAGTGCGCCGGGGTGCCGGGCGGGTCGTTGGCCAGCAGGGTGACCCCGCCGACGGCCCGGCCGCCGACCCGCAGCTCCCAGTACGAGTCCGCGCCGTCCAGCGGCTCGATCTCGATGCCGAACGCCTCGCCGTAGAACGCGGTGGCGGCCGGCACGTCACTGGTGTGCAGCTCGTTCCAGGTCAGCGCGCCGGGCTCGTTGACGACCTTCGCGCCGAAGAACTCGCCGGGCTGCCACACGCCGAACACCGCGCCCTGCGGGTCCGCCGCGACCAGCATCCGGCCCAGGTCGCCGACGTCCATGGTCGGGACGAGCAGCGTGCCGCCCGCCTGGACGATCGCGTCCTGGGTGGCCTGGGCGTCGGTGCTGGCCAGGTAGCTGGTCCAGACGGTCGGCGGCTCCGGCATCCCCTCGGGCGCCATCGCCGGGCCGATCCCGGCGACGGCCTTGCCGTCCAGCTCGCAGACCGCGTACCCGCCGAACTCGGCCGGGCCGACCTTGCCCTGCCAGCCGAGCAGGTCGCGGTAGAAGTCCAGCGCCGCCTGCTGGTCCTTCGCCATCAGATCGACCCAGCACGGGGTGCCGGTCGCGTACGGGGTGGTGACTTCGGGCATCTCTCGCTCTTTCCGGTTCAGGAAATCCGCTGCGCCCCCCGCCAGCCACCCTCCCGGCGCCACCCCGAATCCGCCACCGGACACGCCGCCGGACACGCCGCCCCGAATCCGCCACCGAATCCGCCACCGGACACGCCGCCCCGTCCGGACCGGCCCCGTCGGCTAGGCCCGGGTCAGGGCGATCAGGGCGATGTCGTCCGAGAGCTGGTGCGTCCAGTCGCGGACGTCGGAGGCGAGGCCGGTGATCAGGCGGCCGGGGTCGGCGGCGCGCAGGACGGAGAGGCGTTCGCCCAGGGGGTAGAACTCGCCGGAGGAGTTGCGGGCCTCGCTGAGCCCGTCCGTGTGCAGCAGGAGGGCCGAGCCGCCGGGCAGGGCCAGCGGGGTGGGGGCGGGGGCGGGGCCGAGGCCGAGCGCGCCGAGGCCGAGCGGCAGCAGGGCGGGGACGGGGGTGGCGCGGACGCCGTCCGGGTCGACCCGGAGCGGGGCGAGGTGCCCGCAGTTGACCACCTCGACCTGGTCGATGCCGTCCCGGTGCTGGAGCAGCAGCGCGGTGGCGAACAGTTCCTCGTCGCCGCGGGCCGCCGCGAGCCGGGCCAGCTGGCGGTCCAGCCGGGCCGCGAGTTCGCCGAGGTCGGCGGTCTCGTGCGCCTGGGAGCGGAAGCAGCCGAGCAGGTCGGTGACGGTCTGGACGGCCTGCAGGCCCTTGCCGCGGACGTCGCCGATCAGCAGCCGGGTGCCGTGTGGGGTGCGCACCGCCTCGAAGAAGTCGCCGCCGACGCCGGTGCCGGCCGTCGCGGGCTGGTAGTGGCCGGTCAGCCGCAGGTCGCCGAGCCGGGCCGGGATCGGGTGCAGCACGGCCTGTTGCAGGGCGATCTCGTTGGCCCGGACGCGGGCCAGCCGCTCCGACTGCTGGCGGCGGCTCCAGGCGACCAGCCCCATCGCGGCGCCGACCGCGAGCGCGGCGGTGGCGGCGCCGGGGCGGTCGGCGACGCTCCCGCCGGCCAGCGCGACCAGCAGCAGGTGCTGGAGCCCGGCGGCCGCGGCGACGGTCAGCGACACCACGGGGCGGCCCAGCACCGTCGCCACCAGGGCGACCGCCCCGCAGGCCACCCAGAGCACGGTGCTCAGCGCGCGGGCGTCGCCCTCGCCGGTCAGCAGCGCGGTGCTGCCCGGCACGGTCTGCGCCAGCACCCCGCCGAACAGGACCGCCACCGGGTAGAGCGCGGAGGCGGCCGCCCGCCGCTGCCGGGGGAGCGCGGCCAGGAAACCGGCCAGGTAGGGGATCTGCGCGACCACCAGGCCGAAGCCGACCAGTACCGCGACCGCGCCCGCGACCAGGGCGGCCCGCCCGGCCTCGGCGGGCAGGAAGTGCAGCGAGGCCAGGCCGACGGCGGCCAGCGGCAGGCCGAGCGAGGAACTGGTCAGCGGGGTGAGCCGCCAGCGCCGGGCGGTCAGCCCGGCCGCCAGCATGCCCAGCCCGTAGCCGGACATCGACAGCGTCACGTGGGCCACCGTCACGCCGCGCTGGAGCAGCAGCACGGGGACGGCGGCGGTCAGCGCGAGCTGGGTGAAGCCGAGCGTCGCGCCCGCGGTGATCGCCCCGGCCGCGGCCCGGGCCGGCACCCCGGGCGGGGCGGGGCCGGGCCGGCGGCGGGCCAGCAGCGCGGTCCGGGCCCGGCAGGCCGCGAACAGCACCGCGGCGGCGCCCAGCAGTCCGCCGACCAGCGGGTCCGACCAGTCGCGCAGCGGGCCCAGCTCCAGGCCCGCGACGGCCAGCAGGGCGGCCGCCGCGACGCCGGGGCCGCAGACGGGGGCCTGCCGGGGGCCGGGGCGGAGGCCGGAGCGGGGCAGCCGGTCGCGTGGCAGCAGGCGCAGCGCGGCGAGCAGCAGCAGCGCGGCGGCGGCCGGGACCACCGACTCGCCGAGCCGCCAGCCGGCCGCCGTGTCGATCCGCACGGCGACGTTCGCGCCGAGCACGAAGACCCCGGCGACCCCGGCGACCGCCCCGCCGATGACCCGGGTGATCCGGCCGGGCAGGTTCAGCACGGGGACGGAGGCCAGCGCGGCGATCAGCACCCCGGCCGAGCCGGCGTCCTCCGCGGCCCGCCCCGCCAGGTACGTCCAGGGGTGCCCGGCGGTGACCGCGACGGCGCCCCCGGCCGCCATCGCCCCCAGCGCCCGGCGCAGCACCCGCGGCCACCCCCAGGCGTCCACCAGCCGGCCGGACACCAGCAGCGCCGTCAGCATCGCCAGCGCCGACCCCAGCTGGGCGGCCACCGCGGCGTCCCGCCCGACCCCGAACTCGGTGATCGCCCCGACCGTGGTGGCGCCGCGCAGCAGCGGCAGCAGCACGCACAGCGAGGCGGCAGCCATGAGCAGCAGACGGACGGCGCGCCGGGGGGTGCCGGTCACGGGGGTCTCCTTCGGCAGGTCAGATGAGAGCAAGGCTTTCAAACACCCACATCCACCCAGAAGGGAAAAAGGTCACTTAAGTCATATTTATCGCTCACGCCTCACCTGCCAAGCACCCATCCCGCCTGCCAAGCGCCCATCCCGCCCGCCAAGCACCCGCCCCGCCCGCGCCGCCCGTCCGCGGAGCGGAATTCCCGGTGCGCTGCCCGGCCCCGCCGCTAGCGTGTCGCGTCCACCGACGGACCCCACCCACTCCCGGAGGCCGCGCCATGACGCTCACCACCGATTCCCACCCCGCCGTGCTGGCCGCGATCGAGCGGGGGTGCGCGGCGCTCGGCTTCGCGATGTCCTGCGACGCGACCACGGGGCAGCTGCTGCGGACGCTGGCGGCGGCCCGCCCCGGGGGCCGGGTGCTGGAGCTGGGCACCGGCGCCGGGGCGGGGGCGAGCTGGCTGCTGAGCGGGATGGACGCGGCGGCGACGCTGGTGAGCGTCGAGCAGGACGCGGCGGTCGCGGCCGTCGCCGCCGAGCACCTGGGGGCGGACCCGCGGCTGCGGCTGGTGGTGGGGGACGGGGCGGAGCTGATCGACGCGCTGGCGCCCGGCAGCTTCGACCTGGTCTTCGCGGACACCTGGCCCGGCAAGTTCCACCACCTCGACCAGGCGCTGGAGCTGCTCGCCCCGGGCGGCCTGTACCTGGTCGACGACCTGCTGCCGCAGCCGACCTGGCCGGACGGCCACGCCCCGGCGGTCGCCGCCCTGGTCGAGCGGCTGACCACCGACCCCCGGCTGCACGCCACCCGCCTGGACTGCTCCTCCGGTCTGCTGCTGGCCACCCGCCGCCCGTAGCCGCCCCCGGGCGGGCCCGGGGCCCGGTGGGCCGCCCGGGTGACCGCTGGCGTGGGTGCCGGTGCGGTGGTCGCACCGGCGCCTACGGTGGCCGCCATGTGGCAGGACATGTTCGACGCGGGCATCTCGTACGGCGAGAAGACCCTCCGCACGGTGCTGGTCTACCTGGCGCTGCTGGTGCTGCTGCGGGTGATCGGCAAGCGCGGGCTGGCCCAGCTGAACACCTTCGACCTGGTGGTCATGCTGCTGCTGTCCAACGTGGTGCAGAACGCGGTGATCGGGAACGACGACTCGGTGACCGGCGGCCTGTACGGGGCGCTGGTGCTGCTGGCCACCGACTGGGTGCTGGTGCGGCAGGCGGCGCGCTGGGACTGGTTCAACCGGCTGCTGGACGGGACGCCGACGGTGCTGGCCCGGGACGGGGTGTACGACCGGCGGACGATCGCCCGGCAGGGCATCCGGGTGGCCGACCTGGACGTGGCGGTCCGGCACCAGGGCGGTGACGCGATCGGGGAGACCTCGCTGATCGTGCTGGAGCCCGGCGGGACGCTGCTGGTGAAGCTCAAGGACGGCGACCAGGTCGCGGACAAGGCCGACGTGGCGGCGCTCCGGGCCGCGCTGGCGGCGATCGAGGCCCGGCTGCCCGCCGGGCCGCGCGGATATTGACGAATCCTTAACGGCAGGCCCGTTCCGGGCCCGAGCCTTCGATTCGATCACCAAAACCACCTTTGACCTGCGGGAACGCAAGAAATCCGACAGTCTGACAGGCTGATTGGCCGATCGGCGGCGGCGCATACGCTGCCGTGCTGTGTTCAACCTCCCCCAGGCGCTCAAGCGCCTCGTGATCGGCCGCGCCATGCGCAGCGAGGAACTCGGCGAGACGCTGCTGCCCAAGCGGCTGGCGCTGCCGATCTTCGCCTCCGACCCGCTCTCCTCGGTGGCGTACGCGACCGGCGAGATCCTGCTGGTGCTCACCGTCGGCGGCACCGCGTTCCTGTACCTGACGCCGTGGATCGCCCTCGGCGTGGTCGCCCTGATGGCCGTGGTGGTGCTGTCCTACCGGCAGGTGGTGCACGCCTACCCGAGCGGCGGCGGCTCGTACGAGGTGGTCTCGCGCAACCTCGGGGCCAACCCGGGGCTGGTGGTGGCCGCCTCGCTGCTGGTCGACTACGTGATGACGGTGGCGGTATCGGTGGCCTCCGGGGTGGACAACATCATCTCCGCGTTCGGCTCGCTGGCCGACCACCGGGTGGCGCTGGCGCTCGGCTTCGTGGCGCTGCTGACCGCGGTCAACCTGCGCGGCGTGCGCGAGTCGGGGCGGGCGTTCGCCGCGCCGACGTACCTGTTCATCGGCGGCATCCTGCTGATGGTGGTCACCGGCCTGGTCCGGCTCGCGTTCGGCGACGGCCCGCAGGCGCCGACCGCGCACCTGGGCGTCGCCGCCGAGCACGGCAAGGACGCCCTGCAGGGCCTGGGCCTGCTGATGCTGGGCCTGCGCGCCTTCGCCTCCGGCTGCACCGCGCTGACCGGCGTCGAGGCGATCTCCAACGGGGTGCCCGCGTTCCGGGCCCCGAAGTCCCGCAACGCGGCCGCCACCATGGCGGTGATGGGCGTCGTCGCGGTGGTGATGTTCGCCGGCGTCACGCTGCTCGCGCTCACCTCGCACGTCCACTACGTCGAGGACGCCTGCCAGTTGACCGGCCTGGCCGGGGACTGCCACTCCTACACCCAGCAGACCGTGATCGCCCAGCTCGCCGCGAGCGTCTTCGGCGGCTCCGACAGCGTGCTGTTCTACTTCGTCCAGGCGGTCACCGCGCTGGTGCTGATCCTGGCCGCGAACACCGCCTTCAACGGCTTCCCGCTGCTCTCCTCGATCCTCGCCCAGCACCGCTACCTGCCCCGGCAGCTGCACACCCGCGGCGACCGGCTGGCGTTCTCCAACGGCATCGTCGCGCTCGCCGTGGTGGCCGGGGCGCTGCTGTGGTTCTACGAGGCGGACGTCACCAGCCTGATCCACCTGTACATCCTGGGCGTGTTCACCTCCTTCACGCTCTCCCAGATCGGCATGGTCCGGCACTGGAACCGCGCCCTGGCCGCCGAGAGCGACCCGGCCGCCCGCTCCGCCGCCCGGCGCTCCCGGATCATCAACGGGCTCGGCGCCGTCACCACCGCGCTGGTCCTGGTCATCGTGCTGATCACCAAGTTCACCCAAGGAGCGTGGCTGGCCGTGGTCGCCGCCCTGCTGCTCTGGCTGACCATGCGCGGCATCCGCCGCCACTACGACGCCGTCGCCGCCGAACTGGCGGCGGAGGACGAGGAGCCGGCGCCCCGCCCCCGGCAGGTGCACGCCGTGGTGCTGGTCTCCAAGCTGCACCGGCCCACCCTGCGGGCGATCGGCTACGCGCAGGCGTTCCGGCCCGACACGCTGGAGGCCGTCACCGCGGACGTCGAGCCCGAGGCCACCGCCGACCTGCGCGCCCAGTGGGACGGCAGCGGCCTGGACGTGCCGCTGCGGGTGCTCGACTCGCCGTTCCGGGAGATCACCAAGCCGGTCGTCGCGCACGTCCGGGAGCTGACGTCCGCTCAGCCCGGCGACGCGGTGGCGGTCTTCATCCCCGAGTACGTGGTCGGCCACTGGTGGGAGAACCTGCTGCACAACCAGTCCGCGCTGTGGCTCAAGAGCCGCCTGCTGTTCACCCCCGGCGTGATGGTCATCTCGGTGCCCTGGCAGCTGACTTCGGCCGGGCGCGCCGACCGCCCGGCCCGCCGGGCCCCCGGCGCCGTCCGCCGCGGCGAACCCACCCGGGGCCGCTGACCGACCGGGCGGCCACGCGAAGAAGGCGGATGCGTGAACAGTGGGTGAACTCCCGGAATACACCGGCGTGTCGGGAACCTGACCCGCCGTCAGTCGGGGTGCCCGGCCGACCCCCGCAACCTGCCCCGCAGCGGCGCGAGCTGATGATCCGTCGGCTCGCGCCGCCCCTCGCGCACCGGCCGCCCGGCGGCCCCGGGCGCCCTCGCCTCCGGCCGTCCACCCGCCCTGACCGGTAAACTTGCCCAGGTTGTCGCGCTTTCGACGCCTTCGGTTGACTGCCGGGGAACCCAGGACGAGGACCGTTGCAGCCATGATCACCGCCCCCGCCACCGCGCTGTTCCGCGCCCAGGCCGCGCCCGGACCGCGCACCCTGGTCGACGTGCTCGCGGCCACCGCAGCCGCCCACCCGCAGGAGCCGGCGCTGGACGACGGGCGCGAGACGCTCGGCTACGCGGAACTGCTCACCGAGGTCGAGAAGGTCCGCCGCCACCTGGCCAGGGCGGGCGTCGGCCTCGGCGACCGGGTCGGCGTCCGGGTTCCCTCCGGCGGCAACCAGCTCTACGTGGCGATCCTGGCGGTGCTCGCCGCGGGCGCCGCCTACGTGCCGGTCGACTTCGAGGACCCGGACGAGCGGGCCGAACTGGTCTTCGGCGAGGCCGACGTCAACGCCGTGATCGGCGCCGACTACGCCCTCGACCGGGTCAAGCCCTCCGGCCACGAGGCGCAGGCGCCCGGCCCGGAGCAGGACGCCTGGATCATCTTCACCTCCGGCTCCACCGGCAAGCCCAAGGGCGTCGCCGTCAGCCACCGCAGCGCCGCCGCGTTCGTCGACGCCGAGGCCGCGATGTTCCTCCAGGACGAGCCGATCGGGCCCGGCGACCGGGTGATGGCCGGGCTGTCGGTGGCCTTCGACGCCTCCTGCGAGGAGATGTGGCTGGCCTGGCGGCACGGCGCCTGCCTGGTGCCCGTCCCGCGCTCCCAGGTCCGCTCCGGCGCCGACCTCGGCCCGTGGCTGGCCGAGCAGGAGATCACCGTGATCTCCACCGTCCCCACGCTGGCCGCGCTCTGGCCCGCCGAGGCGCTCGACGAGGTCCGGCTGCTGATCTTCGGCGGCGAGGCCTGCCCGCCCGAACTCGCCGAGCGCCTGGTCACCGAGGGCCGCGAGGTGTGGAACACCTACGGCCCCACCGAGGCCACCGTGGTCGCCTGCGGCGCCCTGCTGACCGGGCGGGCCCCGATCCGGATCGGCCTGCCGCTGGACGGCTGGGAGCTCGCCGTCGTCGACGAGGCCGGCGAGGTGGTCCCGATGGGCGCCAGCGGCCAGCTGGTGATCGGCGGCGTCGGCCTGGCCCGCTACCTCGACCCCGCCAAGGACGCCGAGAAGTACGCCCCGCTGGAATCCCTCGGCTGGGAGCGCGCCTACCGCTCCGGCGACCTGGTCCGCGCCGAACCCGAGGGCCTGGTCTTCCTCGGCCGCGCCGACGAGCAGATCAAGCTCGGCGGACGGCGGATCGAGCTCGGCGAGGTCGACGCGGCGCTGCAGGCGCTGCCCGCCGTCTCCGGCGCGGCCGCCGCCGTGCGCACCGCCCGCGGCGGAAACCAGCTGCTGGTCGGCTACCTGGTCGCCCAGGACGGCTTCGACCGGGACGCCGCCGTCGCCCGGCTGCGCGCCGAACTGCCCGCCGCCCTCGTCCCGCTGCTCGCCACCGTCGACCACCTGCCCACCCGCACCTCCGGCAAGGTCGACCGGGACGCGCTGCCCTGGCCGCTGCCCGACCTGGAGGCCTCCGGCCCCGCCGAGCAGCTCTACGGCACCGAGGCGTGGCTCGCCGAGCAGTGGGCGCAGATCCTCGGCGCCCCGCCCCGCGGCGCGGGCGACGACTTCTTCGCGATCGGCGGCGGCTCGCTGGCCGCCGCCCGGCTCACCACCCTGCTGCGGACCCGCTACCCGGCCGCCTCCGTCCTCGACATCTACCAGCAGCCCACCCTGCGCAAGCTCGCCCGGCTGCTGGAGAAGTCCGCCCAGGCCGAGGGCCCGGCCCGCACCGTCGCCCCCACCCCCCGCCGCGCCCAGGCCCTGCAACTGCTGCTGATGCTGCCGCTGGCCACCCTCACCGGCCTGCGCTGGAGCCTCGCCCTCGGCGTCCTCGGCACCCTGCTCAACCTGCTCGGCGACTATCCGTGGGCCCCCACCGCCCCCTGGTGGCTGCTGGCCGCCGGCGCCGTCCTGCTGTACTCCGCGCCCGGCCGCCTGGCCGTCGCCGCGGGCGGCGCCCGGCTGCTGCTGCGCGGCACCGGCCCCGGCACCTACCCGCGCGGCGGCTCCGTCCACCTGCGGCTGTGGGCCGCCGAACGGCTCGCCGAAGCCTCCGGCGCCACCGGACTCTCCGGCTCCTGGCTGATCCGCTACGCCCGGGCGCTCGGCTGCCGGGTCGCCCCCGACGTCGACCTGCACGCCCTGCCGCCCGTCACCGGCCTGCTGCGCCTGGGCAAGGGCTGCGCCGTCGAGAACGAGGTCGACCTGTCCGGCTACTGGCTGGACGGCGACCGGCTGGAGATCGGCGCGCTGCGGATCGGCGCCGGCGCCGTGGTCGGCACCCGCTCGACCCTGCTGCCCGGCGCCAAGATCGGCAAGCGCGCCGAGATCGCCCCCGGCTCCGGCGTCACCGGCTCCGTCCCCACCGGCCAGCGCTGGGCCGGCGCCCCCGCCGTCAAGACCGGCAAGGCCGAACGCGGCTGGCCCAAGCAGCGCCCGCCGCGCACCGCCCGCTGGGCCGCCGCCTACGGCGCCACCGGCTTCGCCCTCACCCTGCTGCCGCTGCTCGCCGCCCTGCCCGCGCTGCTGATCGCCGGGCGGTTCGTCCACCCCGGCGACGGCCTCGCCCAGGCCCTGCGCGGCGCCCTGACCGCCCTCCTCCCCGCCACCCTCGCCTACGGGCTGGCCTACGCCGCGCTCGTCCTGGCGGGCGTCCGGCTGCTCTCGCTCGGCCTGCGCACGGGCTACCACCCGCTGCACGGCCGGGTCGGCTGGCAGGCGTGGACGGTCAGCCAGCTGATGGACCTGGCCCGCGAGACGCTGTTCCCGCTGTACGCCGGACTGATCACCCCGGTGTGGCTGCGGCTGCTCGGCATGCGGATCGGCAAGGGCGCCGAGGTCTCCACCGTGCTGGCGCTGCCCAGCCTGACCAAGGTCGGCGACGGCGCGTTCCTCGCTGACGACACCCTGATCGCCCCGTACGAGCTGGGCGGCGGCTGGGTGCGGATCGGGCGGGCCGAGATCGGCGAGCGGGCCTTCCTCGGCAACTCCGGGATGACCGCGCCCGGCCGGGCCGTCCCCGACCGGGGCCTGGTCGGCGTGCTGTCCGCGACGCCGAAGAAGGCCAAGCGCGGCAGCTCCTACCTGGGCATGCCGCCGGTCAAGCTGCCCCGGGCCGCCGACACCGCCGACCTCGCGCTCACCTACGAGCCGCCCGCCCGGCTGCGCTGGGCCCGCGGCCTGACCGAACTGGCCCGGATCGTCCCGGTGTTCGCCTCCGCCGCGCTGGCCGTGCTCACCGCCGCCGCGCTGTGCGCGCTCGGGCAGCCGCTGCTGTCCGGCTTCGTGCTGCTCGGCGCGGGCCTGGCGGCCTGCCTGGTCTCGGCCGCCGCCAAGTGGCTGCTGGTCGGCCGGTTCCGGGCCGTCGAGCACCCGCTGTGGTCCGGCTTCGTGTGGCGCAACGAGCTCGCCGACACCTTCACCGAAGTCCTCGCCGTGCCCTGGCTGGTCGGCCGCACCGCCGGCACCCCGCTGATGAACCTGTGGCTGCGCGCCCTCGGCGCGAAGATCGGCCGCGGCGTGTGGTGCGAGAGCTACTGGCTGCCCGAGGCCGACCTGGTCACCCTCGGCGACGGCGTCAGCGTCAACCGCGGCAGCGTGCTGCAGACCCACCTCTTCCACGACCGGATCATGCGACTGGATACTGTGGAGCTCCGCGCGGGCGCCACCCTCGGCCCGGGCGGGATCGTGCTGCCCGGCAGCACCGTCGGCGAGCGCTCCACCCTCGGCCCGGCCTCCCTGGTGATGCGCGCCGAGACGGTGCCCGCCGACACCCGCTGGCTCGGCAACCCCATCGAAGCCTGGCAGCAATGACGTGTCCGCCCCCGCGCCAGGAGGAACCCCACCGGTGAGCCCCAAGCAGGCCCCCGCCGCCGACCCGTACTTCCCCCGGCACGGGGACCCGCGCTACCGCGCCCACCGCTACGAGATCGCCCTCGACTACCGGCCGGGCCCCAACCGGCTGGCCGCCTCCGCCCGGATCGCCGCCATCGCCGGGCCCGAGCCGCTGCGCGAGTTCACCCTCGACCTCGCCGACTTCCGGATCGGCAAGGTGCTGGTCGACGGCCGGCCCGCGCACTACGCCCACCGGGACGGCAAGCTGCGGATCAAGCCCGCCAAGGCCCCCGCCGCCGGGGCGGTGTTCACCTGCGAGGTGCACTGGTCCGGCAACCCGCGCCCGGTGCGCAGCCCCTGGGGCGGCCTCGGCTTCGAGGAGATCACCGACGGCGCGCTGGTCGCCTCCCAGCCCACCGGCGCCCCGTCCTGGTTCCCCTGCAACGACCGCCCCGCCGACAAGGCCGCCTACCAGCTGACCGTCACCACCGCGACCCCCTACGCCGTGGTCACCGGCGGCCGGCTGCTCAGCCGCACCACCCGCTCCTCCGCCACCACCTGGGTGTACGAGCAGCCCGCGCCCACCGCGCCCTACCTGGTCGGACTGGCGATCGCCCCGCTGCGCCAGGTCCCGCTGACCGAACGGGCCCCCGGCACCGTCCCGCAGAGCGGCTGGGTGCCGCAGCCGCTGACCGCCCGGTTCGAGCACGACTTCGCCCGGCAGCCGCAGATGATGCGCCTGTTCGAGGAGCTGTTCGGCCCGTACCCGTTCGACGGGTACACCGTCGCCGTGGTCGACGAGGACCTGGACGTGCCGGTCGAGGCGCAGGGCATGGCCACCTTCGGCCGCAACCACGTCGACGGGCGGCGCGGCTGGGAGCGCCTGGTCGCGCACGAGCTGGCCCACCAGTGGTTCGGCAACAGCGTCACCGTCGCCGACTGGCGGCACATCTGGCTCAACGAGGGCCTGGCCAAGTACGCCGAGTGGCTGTGGTCCGAGCGCACCGGCGGCCCCACCGCCCAGCGCAAGGCCGCCGACGCCCACCTCCAGCTGCGCGGCCTGCCGCAGGACCTGGCGATCGGCGACCCCGGCAAGCGGCACATGTTCGACGACCGGGTCTACGAGCGCGGCGGCCTGACCGTGCACGCGCTGCGCTGCGCCCTCGGCGACACCGAGTTCTTCCGGCTGCTGCGCGACTGGGCCACCGCCTACCGGCACGCCGTCGTCGCCACCGCCGACTTCGCCGCGCACGCCGCCCGCTACACCGACCGCCCGCTCGGCCCGCTGCTCGACGCCTGGCTGCACCGGGGCGCGCTGCCCGACCTGCCGGTGCCGGAGCCTTCTCCCGCCCCCCGGCCTGGTGTACTGGGAGGCACGGGCCGCGAGGCCGTCCGTCGCTTCCTGAAGGATCGAGGCACATGAGCACGCACTACGACGTGGTCGTCCTGGGCGCCGGCCCCGGCGGCTACACCGCCGCCGTCCGCTCCGCCCAGCTCGGCCTGCGCACCGCCGTGATCGAGGGCAAGTACTGGGGCGGCGTCTGCCTCAACGTCGGCTGCATCCCCTCGAAGGCCCTGCTGCGCAACGCCGAGCTCGCGCACACCGTGCTGAACGAGGCCGGGCTGTACGGCATCGAGGTCGACGGCAAGGTGTCCTTCGACTACGGCAAGGCGTTCAGCCGCTCCCGGCAGGTCGCCGACGGCCGGGTCAAGGGCGTCCACTACCTGATGAAGAAGAACGGCATCACCGAGTACGACGGCTGGGGCACCTTCGTCGACGACCACACGCTGCAGGTCAAGCTCGCCTCGGGCGGCTTCGAGATGGTCACCTTCGACCACTGCGTCGTCGCGGCCGGCGCCACCACCCGGCTGCTGCCCGGCACTTCGCTCAGCGAACGGGTCGTCACCTACGAGGAGCAGATCCTCACCGAGCAGCTGCCGGAGTCGATCGTCATCGCGGGCGCCGGCGCGATCGGCGTCGAGTTCGCGTACGTGCTGCACAACTACGGCGTGAAGGTCACCATCGTCGAGTTCCTGGACCGGATGGTGCCGCTGGAGGACGCCGAGGTGTCCGCCGAACTCGCCAAGCAGTACCGCAAGTTGGGCATCCAGGTGCTCACCTCCACCCGGGTCGACACGATCGACGACTCCGACCCGAACAAGCCGGTGAAGGTCACCGTCACCCGGGACGGCAAGCAGGAGGTGCTGGAGGCCGACAAGGTGCTCCAGGCGATCGGCTTCGTGCCGCGGGTGCAGGGCTACGGCCTGGAGAACACCGGCGTGCAGCTCACCGAGCGCGGCGCGATCGCCGTGGACGGGCGGGGCCGCACCAGCGTCGAGCACATCTTCGCGATCGGCGACGTCACCGCGAAGCTGATGCTCGCGCACGCCGCCGAGGCGATGGCCGTGATCGCCGCCGAGACCATCGCCGGGGCCGAGACCATGGAGATCGACTTCGTGATGGTCCCGCGCGCCACCTACTGCCAGCCGCAGGTCGCCAGCTTCGGGTACACCGAGGCGCAGGCCCGGGAGAAGGGGTACGCGGTCAAGGTCGCCAAGTTCCCGTTCACCGCGAACGGCAAGGCGCACGGCATCGGGCACCCGGTCGGCTTCGTCAAGGTGATCTGCGACGAGACCCACGGCGAGCTGCTCGGCGCCCACCTGATCGGCCCCGAGGTCACCGAGCTGCTGCCGGAACTGACGCTGGCCCAGCAGTGGGACCTCACGGTGCACGAGGTCGGCCGCAACGTGCACGCCCACCCGACGCTGGGCGAGGCCGTCAAGGAGGCCGTCCACGGCCTGGCCGGGCACATGATCAACATGTAGTGCGGCCCTTCGGGTGAGCGACCGCCGCCCCGGTGCCCGCCGCTGGTACGGCGGCGCACCGGGGCGGTACGTCTTCCGGCCCCGACGCCGTGAGGAGCCCGCCCGATGGACACCCCCGCCCCCTACCTGACCGTCGCGGAACGCACCGAGGTGGGCCGCGCCGCCCGCAAGCGCGCCCCGCGCTCCACCGCCGGGCACTGGCGGCCCGCCGCCGACCGCCCCGACCCGCTCGCGGTGCTGCGCGCCCAGGCGGAGAGCCGCCTCCCCGACCTGGTGCCGATCCGCAACGGCCGGATGGCCGCCTCCCCGTTCGCCTTCCTGCGCGGCGCGGCCGCCGTGATGGCCGGCGACCTCGCCACCGCCCCCGACAGCGGCCTGACCGTCCAGCTCTGCGGGGACGCCCACCTGGTCAACTTCGGGCTGTTCGCCTCGCCCGAACGCGCCCTGCTGTTCGACCTGAACGACTTCGACGAGACGCTGCCCGGCCCGTTCGAGTGGGACGTCCAGCGCCTCGCCGCCAGCCTCGCCGTGGCCGCGCAGGAGAACGGCGAGAGCCCGGAGAGCGCCCACCGGGTGGTGCTGGAGGCCGTGCGCGCCTACCGGGAGCGGATCCGGCAGCTCGCCGGGCTCGGCGAACTCCCGGTCTGGTACCGGCGGATCGACGCCGACGAGCTGCTCACCAGCCTCAAGGGCAAGCCCCGGCAGCGCATCGCCGCCGACCTCGCCGCCGCCCGCCGCCGCGACAGCCTCCAGGCCGCCGGCAAGCTCACCGAGACCACCGCGAGCGGGCGCCGCCGCTTCAAGGACCAGCCCCCGCTGATCGAGCACGTCGGCTTCGACACCGACGAGGTCCGCTCGCTGCTCGCCGACTACCGGGCCACCCTCCCCGAGGAGCGCGGCCGGCTGCTCGACCGCTACCGGTACGTCGACACCGCCCGCAAGGTGGTCGGCGTCGGCAGCGTCGGCACCCGCTGCTTCGTCGTCCTGCTCCAGGGCCGGGACGCCGACGACCCGCTGGTGCTGCAGGTCAAGGAGGCCCAGGCGTCCGTCCTGGAGCCCTACGCCGGGCCCAGCCGGTACGACCACCACGGGCAGCGGGTGGTCGCCGGGCAGCGGCTCACCCAGGCCGCCAGCGACATCTTCCTCGGCTGGATGACCGGCCCGGCCGGACGCCACTTCTACTGGCGCCAGCTGCGCGACATGAAGGGCTCCGCCGAGGTCGGCGAGATGACCACCCGGGGCCTGCGCGCCTACGCGGCCCTGTGCGGCGCCGCCCTGGCCCGGGCCCACGCCCGCTCCGGCGACCGGATCGCCATCGCCGCCTACCTGGGCCGCACCGACACCTTCGACCGGGCGGTCGCCGCCTTCGCCCACCACTACGCGGGGCTCAACACCGCCGACCACGCCCGCCTCGCCGCCGCCATCGCCGCCGGCGAGGTGCAGTCCGAGGACGCCTGACCCGCCCCCCGTTTGCGCCCCGCCCCGCCCCGGGGGGGTGATGGAGGCAGCGAACATCCGCACCACTGCCGGAGGCAACCGTGACCCACCACAAGTCGAACAAGGCGGTCGAGGGCGACCCGGACACCGGCCACGGCGGCGGCCTGCCGCGGCGGCCCGACGAGAGCGAACTGGAGGAGCGCACCGAGGAGGACCGCGCGGAGGTCGGCCTGGACCCGGACCCCGAGGGCGAAGGCGACGGGGACGGCGACGGGGACGGGGACGGCGCGGTGTAGCCCGTTCTCCTGTGTGCACGTCACATGGCGTCCCCGGTGTGGCATATGCCGATCCGGGGACGCAGCGTGAGCGGATCCGTCGAGTTCGGCCGATCTCCGTCACGGTGGGTGAATGTCTCCCCGGAGGGCGTTTCAGTCCGGCTGAGCTGGCCACGCGCCCCAGTGCCGGAATGTGAAGGAGGCGTGAGCAATGATCACCGAACAACAGATCCGTTCCATGCTGCACCACCCTGTCCACGACGCCCAGGGCAACAAGATCGGCAAGGCCGACCACCTCTTCCTCGACGACGCCACCGGCAAGCCCGAGTGGGTCAGCGTGAAGACCGGATGGTTCGGTTCGAGTGAGTCGTTCGTCCCGGTCCGGGAGGCCCACGTGATCGACGGGCACCTCCAGGTGCCCTACGACAAGGACAAGGTCAAGGACGCGCCGAACGTGGACGTGGACAGCGGCGGACACCTGTCCGAGCAGGAGGAGCGCCGGCTGTACCGCCACTACGGCATCGCCTGGGACGACGCCTGGAAGGCCGCCAACCAGCCCGGTGAGGGCGGCTGGGCCCACCGGGAGGGCGGAACGGGCACCGCGGCGGGCGCGGCCGGAGCGGCTGGTGCCGCCGGGGCGGCGGGCGCCGCGGGTGCGGCCGGAACGTCGCGGACCAGGCCGATGACGGGCGGTTCCGCCGGTACCGGCCCCTCCGACATCGGGGCCGCCGGAACCACCGGCACGGTCGGAACCACCGGCACGGTCGGGACCGCCGGCATGGCCGGGACCGCCGGCCTGGCGGGTACGGCCGGAGCCGCCGGCGCCACGGCGGGCGGCCGGCAGGGCGCCCGCACCGGCTCCGCGGCCGCCGCGCCCGGCCCCGCCGTCCGGGGCACCGGCCGGCCGGAGCGGGGCGACGACGCGATGACCCGCTCGGAGGAGCGGATGCACGTCGGCATCGAACGGTACGAGACCGGGCACGCCCGGCTGCGCAAGTACGTCGTCACGGAGGAGGAGCAGCAGACCGTGCCGGTGCGGCACGAGGAGGTCCGGGTCGAGCGCGAGCCGATCACCGAGGCGAACCGGCACGAGGCGCTGTCCGGCGAGCCGATCTCGGAGGCCGAGTACGACGTGACCCTGCACGGGGAGCGTCCGGTCGTGCGCACCGAGGCCGTCCCGGTGGAGCGGGTGCGGCTGGTGACCGAGGAGCACGTCGAGGAGCGGACCGTCACCGGCGAGGTGCGCAAGGAGCGCATCGAAGCCGAACTGCCGGAGGGCAAGGCGAAGTTGCCGCCGAACACCGGCAAGGACACCCCCGGCCAGGGGCGCCACCGGTGACACCGCCCCGCGGGGCCCGGCCCTCCGGCCGGGCCCCGCGGGCGGGTCAGGCCGGGCGGTAGACGTCGGTGTGCTCGAAGTCGGGCAGGGTGGCCGGGCGGCCGTGCTGGAAGCCGGTGCTGACGAAGTCGCTGCCGGTGGTGGCGTTCAGCGCCCAGTTGACCAGCACCCGGGTGCGGGCCGTGACGGTCGGCAGCGCCATCAGGTGGTAGCCGCGGGCCACCGCCTGCCCCGGGAGGCCGCTCAGCTCCACGCCCAGCGGCCGGGAGACCGCGTAGCCGCCGCCCAGGTCCACCACCAGCCCCAGGTCGCGGTGGAAGTACGGCCGCATCGCGGTGCCCCGCAGCCGCGCGGCCACGTTGAAGGCCACCGCCTTGCCCTGGCGCTGCGAGTGCTGCGCGGTGGGCGGGGTGATGCTGCCGTCCGCCTTGGCGAGGTCCGGGACGGCGGCGGCGTCCCCGACCGCGAACACGCCGTCCGCGCCGGGCACGGTCAGTTCCGCGGTGGTCGCCAGCCGGCCCCGCACCAGGTCGGTGTCGACGGTGTGCACCAGCGGGCTGGCCGCCACGCCGGCCGTCCACACCAGGGTCCGGGTGCGCAGCGTCCGGCCGTCGGTGAGTTCGACCGTCCGGGGGGTCACCCGGGTCACGCTGGTGTTCAGGCTGAACTCGAGGCCGCGGCCGCGCAGCACCGCCATCGCGGCCGCGCCGAGCCGCTCGCCGATCTCCGGCAGCAGCCGCGGCGCGATGTCCACCAGGTGCCAGCTGAGCAGGGCCGGGTCCACGTGCGGGAAGCGCCGGATCGCCTCCCGGGTGAGCAGTTCCAGGCAGGCGGCCGTCTCGGTGCCCGCGTAGCCCCCGCCCACCACCACGAAGCACAGGCGCTCGGCCCGCTCCTCGGGGTCGTTGGTGACCGCGGCCGCGTTCAGCTGCCCGATCACGTGGTCGCGCAGGTAGGCGGCCTGGGCGAGGGTCTTCATCCCGAGCGCGTGCTCGGTGACGCCCGGGATGTCGAACAGCCGGGTGGTGCTGCCCGCGGCCAGCACCAGGTGGTCGTAGCCGATCTCCCACTCGGCGCCCTCGACGGTGCGCACGGTCACCTGCCGCCGCCGGGTGTCCACCCCCAGGGCGAACCCCGGCACGTAGCGGGTGCGGCGCAGCCGCCGCCGCAGTGACACCGCCACCGACTGCGGGGTGACGACGCCCGCCGCCACGTGCGGCAGCAGCGGCAGGTAGAGCTGGTAGTCGTGCGGGGAGACCACCACCAGCTCCGCCTCCTCGGGCTTGAGCGTCCGCTCCAGCCGGTGCAGGCACTCCACACCGGCGAAGCCGGCGCCGATGACGAGGACGCGGGGACGGGGCATGGGCACACTCCGGGCCGGTGGTGGGGGAGAAGGGGCTGGTCAGGAGGGGTTCGGGCGGCCGATCGAGCAGATCAGCTCGCCGTCCTCGGCGTCCGCGACGATGGTGTCGCCCGGGCGCAGGTCGCCGCCGAGCAGCATGGTGGCGAGGCGGTTGTCGAGCTGGGTCTGGATGGTGCGGCGCAGCGGGCGGGCGCCGAACTCGGGCTGGTGGCCCTTGCCGACCAGCCAGTCCTTGGCGGCGGCGGTGACCTCCAGCTCCATCCCCTGGGCCTTCACCCGGCGCTCGGAGTCGGCGAGCATCAGGTCGACGATCCGCAGCAGGTCGTCGGCGTCCAGCGCGTCGAAGACGATGATGTCGTCGATCCGGTTGAGGAACTCGGGCAGGAAGCGCCCGCGCAGCTCCTCCATCAGCCGGTCGCGGATCTCCTCGGTCTCGCCCTTGTGGCTCAGGATCAGCTGCGAGCCGATGTTGGAGGTCATGATCACCACGGTGTTGCGGAAGTCGACGGTGCGGCCCTGCGCGTCGGTCAGCCGCCCGTCGTCGAGGACCTGCAGCAGCGCGTTGAAGACGTCCGGGTGGGCCTTCTCGACCTCGTCGAACAGCAGCACGCTGTACGGGCGGCGGCGGACCGCCTCGGTGAGCTGCCCGGCCTCGTCGTAGCCGACGTAGCCGGGCGGGGCGCCGACCAGGCGGGAGACGGTGTGCTTCTCCTGGAACTCGCTCATGTCGAAGCGGACCAGCCGGTCCTCGTCGCCGAAGATCAACTCGGCCAGGGCCTTGGCGAGTTCGGTCTTGCCGACGCCGGTCGGGCCGAGGAACAGGAAGGAGCCGACCGGGCGGTTCGGGTCGGCCATGCCGGCCCGGCTGCGGCGGACCGCCTCGGAGACCGCGACCACCGCCTTGTCCTGGCCGATCACCCGGGCGTGCAGTTCGTCCTCCAGCTTGAGCAGCCGGGCCTTCTCGTCCTCGGTGAGCTGGGAGACCGGGATGCCGGTCTGCCGGGAGAGCACGTCGGCGACGTCGTCGACGGTCACCGAGACCACGCCCTCGCGGCGCTCCTCGATCTCGGCGCTCTGCGCCTCCAGGTCGGCGATCCGGGTCTTCAGCTCGGAGGCGCGGGAGAAGTCCTCGGCGGCCACCGCCTCGTCCTTCTCGCGGCGCAGCTTGGCGAGTTCGTCCTCGCGGCCGATCACCTCGGTGGAGCGGCCCAGGCCGCGCAGCCGGACCCGGGCGCCGGCCTGGTCGATCAGGTCGATCGCCTTGTCCGGCAGGAAGCGGTCGGAGACGTACCGGTCGGAGAGGTCGGCGGCGGCGCGCAGCGCCTCGTCGGTGAAGCGGACCTGGTGGTGGGCCTCGTAGGAGTCGCGCAGGCCCTCCAGGATCTGCACGGTCTCCTCGACCGAGGGCTCGGGGATCAGCACCGGCTGGAAGCGTCGCTCCAGCGCCGGGTCCTTCTCGATGTGCTTGCGGTACTCGTCGATGGTGGTGGCGCCGATGACGTGCAGCTCGCCGCGGGCCAGCGCGGGCTTGAGCATGTTGCCGGCGTCCATCGCGCCCTCGCCGCCGGCGCCCGCGCCGACCACGGTGTGCAGCTCGTCGATGAACAGGACGGTGGAGTCGGCGGCCTCGCGGACCTCGTCGATGACGTTCTTCAGCCGCTCCTCGAACTCGCCGCGGTACTTGGAGCCCGCGACCAGCCCGGACAGGTCGAGCGAGACCACCCGCCGGTCCTTCAGGGTGGCGGGGACGTCGCCGGAGACGATCCGCTGGGCCAGGCCCTCGACGATGGCGGTCTTGCCGACGCCGGGCTCGCCGATCAGCACCGGGTTGTTCTTGGAGCGGCGGGAGAGGATCTCGACGGTCTGCTCGATCTCCTCGGCCCGGCCGACCACCGGGTCCAGCCTGCCGAGCTTGGCGTCCTCGGTGAGGTCGCGGCCGTACTCGTCCAGGGTCGGGGTCCGGCTCTCGGCCTTGGCCTGGCCGCGCTCGCCCCGGGCGGCGGCCTCGGCGCCGCGCTGGAGGCGGGAGGCGTCGGCGCCCTGCGCGCCGAGCAGGCGGCCGGCCGCCGAGTCGGGGTCGTCCAGCAGGGCGGCCAGGACGTGCTCGGGGCCGATGTAGGAGACGCCGGCGGCCTGCGAGCGGGCGTGCGCGCCGATCAGCACGCGCTTGGCGGCCGGGGTGAGGCCGGGGTCGACGGACGGGTCGGCCGCGCCGGCCGGCAGGCTGCGCTCGATCGTGGCGGCCAGCTTGTCCGGGTCGGCGCCGGCCTGGGCGAGCAGGCCGCGGGACGGGTCGACCTGGGTGGCGGCCCACAGCAGGTGCGGGGTGTCCAGGTCGGTGCTGCCGTCCTCCTGGGCGCGCAGCTCGGCGCGGGCGATCAGGTCGCGGGCGGACTCGGTGAGCAGCCGTCCGATCGGGACGCGCTGGACGGCGGGCGGGGAGGCGGCCGGGTTGAGGCCGAAGAAGCGGTTGAGCAGCTCCGAGAAGGCGTCGTCGGAGCCGAAGGAGCCGAAGCCGGGCATGGTCATCGTGCGGGCACTCCCATGGGCGGGCGGGCAGCGGTCCCCCCGAACTATGCCAATGCGTGATATCAGCCGCTAAGCGGTGTGATCCGGACAGGTGGTGCCCGCCGCCCGGCGGGCTTCGGAGAATTTGGGACAGCCATTACCCGTTCATGGGACTCTGATGACCTGGAACTCCAGCGGGCACCCCGGGCCGACCGCCCGCGGCGCCCGCGTGCGCCACCGGAGGGGGAGCGGCCATGCCGACCACGGACCGTGCCACCGCGCGGCGGCGCAACCTCGACGCCCTGCTGCGGCGCTCCCCGCTCCAGCCGGTGTTCCGGGCCCGCGCCGCCCGCCGCCTCGCCGTCCTCGGCTACCACGGCATCGACGACCCGGTGGCCTTCCGCGCCCAGATGGAGCGCCTGGCCCGCACCGCCCGCCCGGTCGGGCTGGAGGAGGTCGCCCGGGCCGCCGAGCACCGCCGCCCGCTGCCCGCCCGCAGCGTGCTGGTCACCTTCGACGACGGCGACCGCACCGTGCTCACCGAGGCGCTGCCCGTCCTGGCCCGGCTCGGCATCCCCGCCGCCGTCTACGTGATCACCGACCTGATCGACAGCGACCACCCGTACTGGTGGACCGAGGCCGCCCACCTGGTCGCCCACGGCGCCCGCGCCGAACCGCTGCGCGGGCTCGGCCCGACCGCCGCCGTCCGCCGGCTCAAGTCGCTGCCCGACCCCGAACGGCGGCGCGCCCTCGCCGAGTTGCGCACGACCGCGGCCCGGCAGGCGCCCCGGCAGCGGCAGTTGAGCAGCGCCGAACTGCGCACCCTGGCCGACGCCGGGCTGGCGATCGGCAGCCACACCGCCTCCCACCCCTGCCTGGACCGCTGCACCGACGCCGACCTCGACACCCAACTCGTCCGCGCGCACGACCGGTTGACCGCACTGACCGGCCGCCCGCCGACCTCCTTCGCCTACCCCAACGGCAACTACGACCCGCGCGCCGACCGGGTCCTGCGCACCCTCGGCTACCGCACCGGCTTCCTCTTCGACCACCGGCACGCCGACCTGGCCCCGGCCCACCGGCTGCGGATCAGCCGCCTGCGGGTCAACTCGCACACCGGCCGGGACCGCTTCGACACCATCCTGTCCGGACTGCACCCGGCCGTGCACCGGCTGCGCGGCGGCAGCTGAGCGGCACCGGGACGAGAGAGGAGCGGGGGAGTGCCGGAGATCCGTCGCACGCCCGAACTGGACGGCGAACTCGTGCACGACTGGCGGGAGCTGGTGGCCGAGGACCCGGACGGATCCTGGTTCGCCGGGCCGGACTGGGTGCTCGCCTGGTGGCGGACGCTGGGGGCCGGGCAGGCCGGGGAGATCGCGGTGTGGCGGGGCCCGGACGGGCGGGCCGAGGCGGTGCTGCCGCTCGGGGCGGCCCGGCTGCGGGCGCACCGGCGGGTGCCGGTCGAGCTGCCGGTGCTCACCCTGCTCGGGTCCGGGCCCGGGGCCGCCGACCACTGCGGGCCCGCCGTCCGCCCGCACCGGCGGGCCGAGGTGGCCGCCTGGCTGGCCGGGCGGGCCCGGCGCGAGACGCTCTGGCTGCCGAACCTGGACGCCGCGCACGCGGACCTGCCGCCGGCCGGCGCCCGCCCCGTCACCCGGTCCGCCTGCCCGCGCGCCGACCTGGCCGACGGGCCCGACCGGCTCGGCTCGCGGGACTTCCGGGCCGCCAACCGGCGGGCCCGCCGCCGGCTCGCCGCCGCCGGGGTCGACTTCCACTGGCTGCCGCCCGGCAGCGCCGAACCCGCCCTGGCGGCCGGGTTGTTGGACGAACTGCTGCGACTGCACCGGCTGCGCCGGGAGGCCGCCGCGGGCGGGTCCAGCAGCTTCGGGGCCGACCGGCTGCCGCTGCACCGGCTGCTGGTGCAGGGCGCCGCGCCCGGCCGCGGCCCGGCCTTCCAGCTGGCCCGGTGCCGCGGCGAGGTGGTCGGCGTGCTGTACGGCTTCCGCTGGGCCGACCGGTTCGCCTACTACCAGACCGGCTGGGACCCGCGGTTCGCCGCCGACTCGCTGGGCACCGCGCTGGTCGACGCGGCGGTCCGCAACTGCGCGGCCGAGGGCGTGCGCACCTTCGACTTCCTGCGCGGCCCCGAACCGTACAAGTACCGGTTCGGGGCGGTCGACCGCACGGACACCGGCTGGCTGCGGCCGCGCGGCCCGGGCGGGGCGCTGCTCGCCCTCAAGCACCGGCTGGCGGGCGGGGGTTGACGGGAGGGCGGTGGTGCGGTCCGGGCCTGTCCGGGTGAGGTTCCCGGTGCAAAAAGAACGGCTGTTCTGCTAGCGTCTCCCGTGCAAGCAGAACAGCCATTCTTTTTGTGGGAGGTGCGGTGCCCCGGCTCACCGACGCGCGCAAGGAACTCCGACGTACCCAGATCGCCGAGGCCGCCGTGCGCTGCTTCAGCCGCAACGGCCTGGAACGGACCTCGATCGCCGACATCACCGCCGAGTCCGGGCTGTCGGTCGGCTCGATCTACGCGCACTACCGCAACAAGGCCGAACTGGTCCGGGCCGCCGCCCGCGAGATGCTCTCCAGACGGGCCGCGACCATCGGCGAGTACGCCGCGGCCGACGTCCCGCCCGGCCCCGACGAACTGCTCGCCCGGCTGACCGCCGCGATCGACCCCGCCGAGGCCCGGGTCGGAGTGCAGACCTGGAGCGAGGCGACCACCGACCCGGCCGTCCGCGACATCATCGTCGACGCGACCGAGCGGATGCGCACGATGCTGCACGACTGCGTCACGGCCTGGCTCGTCAAGGTCGAGCACCACGAGCCGGACCGGGCGGGCGAGCTCGCCGCGCCGATCGCCCACCGGGTCATGGCGCTCTACCAGGCCGAACTGCTGTACACCGCCCTGCGCACCACGGACGAGGAGACGGCGTCATGACCATCGGGACCGCCCGGTTCGCCACCCGCACCGTCTCCCGGATCGGCTACGGCGCCCTGCAACTGGAGCGCCTGCACGGCCGCCGCGACGAGGCCGTCGCGCTGCTGCGCCGGGCGGTCGAACTGGGCGTCGACCACGTGGACACCGCAGAGTTCTACGGCTTCGGGTTCGCCAACGAGGTGATCCGCGAGGCGCTGCGCCCCGAGGACGGCGTCCTGGTCGTCACGAAGGTGGGGGCCGACCCCGACCCGGGCGGGCGCCTGCCGCTGCGCCTGGCGCAGCGGCCCGAGCAGCTGCGCGCCAGCGTCGAGGACAACCTGCGCAGCCTCGGCGCCGACCGGCTGGAGGTCGTCAACCTGCGCCGGCTGGACACCGGCCCCGGACTGCGCCCCGACGGGGACCAGGTCGTCGACCTCGACGACCAGCTCGCGGTGATGACCGCGCTGCGCGACGAGGGCAAGATCGGCGCGATCGGCCTGAGCAGCGTGACCCTCGACGGCCTGCGCCGCGCCCTGCCCGCCGGCGTCGTCTGCGTGCAGAACGCCTACAGCCTCGTCTCCCGCGAGGACGAGGACCTGCTGCGGCTGTGCACGGCCGAGGACATCGCCTGGGTGCCGTTCTTCCCCCTCGGCGGGTCCTTCCCCGGCCTGCCCAAGGCGACCGACGAGCCGGCGGTGCACGCCGTGGCCGAGTCCCTGGGCGTCACGCCGTCCCAGGTCGGCCTCGCCTGGCTGCTGCACCACGCCCCGAACGTCCTGCTGATCCCCGGCACCGCCGACGCCGCCCACCTGGAGGCCAACCTCGCGGCCGGCGCGATCACCCTCGACGCCGCGGCCCTCGCCGCCCTCGACGGCATCGCGTCCCGCCCCAACGACGTGCCCATCGGCTGACCGGAACCGACCCGGCCGCCCCCTGCCCCGCTGGACCAGCTCCCCAGGACGGATCATGAAAGCCATCGTCTACCGCGACACCGGTACCCCCGACGTCCTCCGGCTCGTCGACCGCGACCGGCCCGAGCCCGGCCCGGGCGAGGTCCGGGTGCGCATCGCCGTCTCCGGGGTCAACCCGACCGACTGGCAGGCCCGTTCCGGCCTCGGCCACCCCAAGCGCTTCGCCGAGGTCACCCCGCACCTCGACGGGGCGGGCACGGTCGACGCCGTCGGCGAGGGCGTCGACCGCGGCCGGGTCGGCCAGCGGGTCTGGCTGTTCATGGCCGCCGCCGGGCGCCCCACCGGGACCGCCGCCGAGTTCACCGTCGTGCCCGCCGAACAGGCCGTGCCGCTGCCCGACGGGGCAGGGTTCGACCTCGGCGCCGCGCTCGGCGTCCCCGCGCTGACCGCGCACCGCGCGCTCACCGTCGCCGAGGGCGGGCCGGACCGGCTGCGGCCCGGGGCGCTGGAGGGGAAGGTGGTGCTCGCCGCGGGCGGGGCCGGAGCGGTCGGGCACGCGGTGATCCAGCTCGCCCGATGGGCCGGCGCCACCGTGGTCGGCACGGTCAGCAGCCCGGCGAAGGCCCGGCTGGCCACCGCCGCCGGGGCCCACCACGTGGTCGACTACCGCCGGGGCGACCCGGCCGCCGAGATCCGCCGGATCGCCCCGCAGGGCGTCGACGTCGTCGCGGAAGTGGCCCTGGGCGCGAACCTCGCGCTGGACCTGGCCGTCCTGCGGACCCGCGGCACGATCTCCACCTACGCCAACGACGGCGGCCGGCCGGTCGAGCCGGACGTGCCGCGGACCATGGTGCTGAACGCGCGCCTCCAGTTCCTGGTGCTCTACACGGCCGGACCCCGGGCGCGGGCCGCGGCCGTCGAGGACGTCGCCGCCGCGGTGCGCGACGGCGCCCTGCCGGTCGGCGAGGAGCACGGCCTCCCGCTGGTCCGCTTCCCCCTCGACCGCACCGCCGACGCGCACCGGGCGGTCGAGGGCCGCGCGGTGGGCAAGGTCCTGGTGGACGTCGCCCCCTGACGGCCGGCCGCCCGCCGGATCCCGATCACCGTGCGGGAGAAGGAAGTTGACGGAGCGTCAGGACTTGACGTCGCCGTCCAGGTAGACCCACTCGCCCCGGTGGCGGACGAACCGGCTGTGCTCGTGCAGGGAGCCGGCCCGGCCGCCCTCCCGGTAGTGGGCGCGGAACTCGACGGTGCCCTCGGTGTGGAACGGGCCGCCCTCGCCCGCGCCGAGGATCTCCAGCCGCTCCCAGCGCAGCGCCGGGTCGAAGTCCACCTCGGCGGGCCGGGTGTCCGGGTGCCAGGAGCGCAGCAGGTACGGCTCGTCGCGCACCGCGAAGGCGCTGAACCGGGAGCGCATCAGCTGCTCGGCGCTGCCCGCGGCGGCCTCGCCGCGGTGCAGGCGGCCGCAGCAGTCGGCGTACCGGGCGGGCAGGCCGCACGGGCAGTCGGCGGGGGCGGCGGGGGCGGGGGTGCGTCGGCGGGCCATGGGGTCCATTATCGCGCGCCCGGCACCCCGGCCCGGCGGGGCGGCCGACCGCCTCCGCCCGGTCCCCGCGGCGCGGCGCGGGCATGGGTCCGGGCGGCGCGGGCAGGATGGGCGCGTGCCGCGTCCGGTGCGGCGCCGGGGCGGGAGGACCGTCGGCGAGGGCGAAGGGAACCGCGATGAGCGACCACCACCACAACGTGCTGCTGCTCGGCTTCGACGACCGGGCGCAGTGCCGCCTGGCCTACGAGGACGCGATGCACCTGCCCGGACTCCGGCAGGTCGCGGTGCTGGAGCGCGACGAGCAGGGCATCGTCGACATCCCGGAGAGCCACATCCGCGGCGCGGGCGTCCCCACCGTCGGCTCCGGCCTGGTCGGCGGCCTGGTCGGGCTGCTCGGCGGGCCGATCGGCGTGCTGCTGGGCTTCGCGGCGGGCGCGGCGATCGGCAACGCCGCCGAGCAGGCCGAGATCACCGACGGCGGCGCGGGCCTGATCGTGCTCTCCTCGCGGGTCGGCAACGGCCGGGCGCTGCTGGTGGTCGACCTGGTCGAGCACCAGGCCGGGCCCGCCGACGAACTGGCCGCGAAGTACGGGGCCCCGGTGGAGCGGATCTCCGCCGAGCAGTTCGCCGAGCAGGTGCGGATCGCCAAGGAGAAGGCGACGGAGGGATGAGGGCGGGGTGACGGGGGCTCAGAAGTACGGGCGGTAGCCGTCCTTGAGCTTGTCGAGGTCGCGCCGCTCGCGCTTGGTCGGGCGCCCGGCGCCGCGGTCGCGCTGGGCGACGGCGGCCGGGCGCTCGGTGCGGGGCGGCGGCGGGGGGCTGTGGTCGACGTAGCAGGTCTCGGCGACGGGGGCGCCGACCCGCTTGGCGATCGGCCGGACCACCTGGACGATCCGCTCCCGGCCCTCGACCCGCACCCGGACGTCGTCGCCCGGCTTGACGTGCTGCGCGGGCTTCGCGGTGGCCCCGTTCACCTTGACGTGCCCGGCCCGGCAGGCCGCGCCCGCCGCCGAGCGGGTCTTGATCAGCCGGATCGCCCAGATCCAGCTGTCGATCCGCACGCTCGCCTCGTCCGTACTCATGGCACGACTGTAGTCCCGCTCACGTTTTTGCAACTAGTTGCACAGCTGGTCCGCTGCGCCCTACCGTTGGGTAACAAATCCTGACCGGAGGCGTCGATGACTGCTGCGTACCCCCACCTGCTGGCCCCGCTCGACCTGGGCTTCACCACCCTGCCGAACCGGGTGGTGATGGGCTCCATGCACGTCGGCCTGGAGGAGGCGGAGCACGGCTTCGAGCGGATGGCGGCCTTCTACGCGGAGCGCGCCCGCGGCGGCGTCGGCCTGATCGTCACCGGCGGCATCGCCCCCAACGAGGCCGGCCGGCCCTGGGGCGGCGGCGCCAAGCTCACCACCGAGGACGAGGCCGCCGAGCACCGCGCCGTCACCGACGCCGTGCACGCCGCGGGCGGGAAGATCGCCCTGCAGATCCTGCACTTCGGCCGGTACGCCTACCACGAGGACCTGGTCGCCCCGTCCGCCCTGCAGGCCCCGATCAGCCCGTACGTCCCGCACGAGCTGACCGCCGAGCAGATCGAGCGGACCATCGAGGACTTCGCGCGCTGCGCCGAACTCGCCCGCTCCGCCGGGTACGACGGCGTGGAGGTGATGGGCTCCGAGGGCTACCTGATCAACGAGTTCACCGCCGCGCAGACCAACCACCGCACCGACGAGTGGGGCGGCTCCTACGAGAACCGGATGCGCTTCCCGGTCGAGATCGTCCGGCGGGTGCGCGAGCGGGTCGGGCCGGACTTCATCCTGATCTACCGGCTGTCCATGCTCGACCTCGTCCCCGGCGGGTCCACCTTCGACGAGGTGGTCCGGCTCGCGCGGGAGGTCGAGGCGGCCGGAGCGACCATCATCAACACCGGCATCGGCTGGCACGAGGCCCGGATCCCCACCATCGCCACCTCGGTGCCGCGCGGCGCCTTCGCCTGGGTGACCAGGAAGCTGATGGGCAAGGTCGGCGTCCCGCTGGTCACCACCAACCGGATCAACACCCCCGACCTGGCGGAGGAACTGCTCGCCACCGGGCACGCCGACCTGGTCTCGCTGGCCCGGCCGATGCTCGCCGACCCCGCCTTCGTCAACAAGGCCGCGGCCGGCACCCCCGAGGCGATCAACACCTGCATCGGCTGCAACCAGGCCTGCCTCGACCACACCTTCAACGCGAAGATCACCTCCTGCCTGGTCAACCCGCGGGCCTGCCACGAGACCGAACTCGTCCTCGCCCCCACCCGCCGGGCCAAGCGGATCGCCGTGGTCGGCGCCGGACCGGCCGGCCTCGCCTTCGCCGTCTCCGCCGCCGACCGCGGCCACCGCGTCACCCTGTTCGACGCCGCGGCCGAGGTCGGCGGGCAGCTGAACGTCGCCCGGCAGGTGCCCGGCAAGCAGGAGTTCGACGAGACACTGCGCTACTACCGGCACGAACTCGCCCGCACCGGCGTCGAGTTGCGCCTGGGCGCGGTCGTCGGCGCGGACGAGCTGACCGGCTGGGACGAGGTCGTGCTGGCCACCGGCGTCACCCCGCGCACCCCGCAGATCGACGGCGTCGACCACCCCAGCGTGCTCGGCTACCTGGACGTGCTGCGCGACGGCGCGAAGGTCGGCGAGAAGGTCGCGGTGATCGGCGCGGGCGGCATCGGCTTCGACGTCGCCGAGTACCTCACCGACCCGGGCGCGGGCGCCCCCGACTTCCTCGCCCGGTGGGGCGTCGACCGCGAGCACACCGCCCCCGGCGGCCTGGCCGCCCCCGAGCGGCCCGCCGGCCCGCGCCAGGTCTTCCTGCTCCAGCGCAAGGCCGGAAAGGTCGGCGCCGGGCTCGGCAAGACCACCGGCTGGATCCACCGCACCGAACTGCGCCACCGCGGCGTGCTGATGGTCCCCGGCGTCGAGTACCGCCGGATCGACGACGCCGGCCTGCACGTCACCGTCGACGGCCAGGAGCAGGTCCTGCCCGTCGACACCGTGGTGCTGTGCGCCGGGCAGGAGCCGCGCCGCGACCTGCTCGACGCGCTGCGCGAACGCGGCGTCGAACCGCACCTGATCGGCGGCGCCGACGTGGCCGCCGAACTCGACGCCAAGCGCGCCATCGACCAGGGCACCCGGCTGGCCGCGGCGCTCTGAGCGGGCGTGCCGGTGCCCACCGGGGCCGTGGTCGGGGGGCTCCGGTGGGCACCTGTGGGGGCGGGGCGGGTCAGTAGATCGAGACCCCGTAGGCGGAGAGGGCCTCGGTGACGGGCTGGAAGAAGGTGGTGCCGCCGGTGGTGCAGTTGCCGCTGCCGCCGGAGGTCAGGCCGAGGGCCTTGGTGCCGTCGTAGAGCGGGCCGCCGGAGTCGCCGCCCTCGGCGCAGACGGTGGTCTGGATCAGGCCGCTGACGGTGCCGCCGTCGGAGTAGCGGACGGTGGCGTTCAGGGCGGTGACCTTGCCGCTGTGGGTGCCGGTGGTGGAGCCGGTGCGCTTGACCGCCTCGCCGACGTACGCGTTGGCGGCCGTGTAGCCGCCGGGGTGGCTGAGCGAGGTGTTGGTGTAGCGGACCAGGGCGTAGTCGTTGCCGGGGAAGCTGGAGCCGGCGGTGGTGCCGGCCACCGTGCTCTGGCCGGAGTTGGTGTACCAGGTGCTGGCGATGTTGCCGCAGTGGCCGGCGGTCAGGAAGTAGTACGTGCCGCCCTTGACCACGTTGAAGCCCAGCGAGCAGCGGTAGCCGCCGCCGTAGATCGCGGCGCCCGCCGACAGCAGCGGGGTGAAGGCGCCGGAGGTGCGTTCGACCTTGAGCCGGGCGGCGTCCGCCCCGGCGGCCTTGGTGAGCCGGGCGAGCGCGGCCGGGGTGACCGTGCTGTCGGCCGTCACGACCACCCGACCGCTGGCCGGGTCGGTGTGCCAGGCGATGCCGTTGACGCCGCTGAGCTGGACCGAGTCGCTGACCCGGGCCAGGGTGGCGGCGTCGGGCGCCGCGGTGGCGGCCCCGGCGGCGGGCACCGCGAGGGCGGTCGCGGCCGCGAGGGCGGCGGCCACGGCGAGCAGGCGGCCGCCGGTGCGGCGCGGACGGGAAGTGGTGCGCGTGGTCCTCACAGATCTCCTCCTGGGGGAGTGGGAGAGGCCCTGGGGTAGGGGCCGTGAGGCGCGGGCAGGCACGGACCGGGCCGGCCTGATGGGCCGGTTTTGATCTGGTCCTGACAGGCGCTATTCGGGAGTATGCGGACATCCGGCGGAGCTGCGCAAGACCCGGTAAGCGCTTTCCGTGTGGGTGATAGATCGTCAAAGTGTCGGCAAAGAGCGGGAATTGACACTTCGGCGGAGCGTGCGGACCGGAGCCCGCCCCGGCCGGGACGGGCCGGTCGGCGGGGGCCCGGGCGGGGCGGCCCGTACGATCGCCGCATGTCACTGCCGCACGCGATCCTCACCGCCCTGCTGGAGAAGCCGTCCTCGGGGCTGGAGTTGACCCGGCGGTTCGACCGGTCGATCGGGTTCTTCTGGTCGGCCACCCACCAGCAGATCTACCGCGAGCTGGGGCGGCTGGAGCGCGAGGGCCTGGTCCGGGCGTCCGGGCCGGGGGCGGGGCGCGGGCAGCGCAAGGAGTACGAGGTGCTGCCGGACGGGCGGGCCGAGCTGGCCCGCTGGACCGGCCTGGCGCAGGACCCCAAGCCGGTCCGGGACCCGCTGCTGCTGCGGCTGCGGGCCGCCGCCGTGCTGGGCCTGGACGGGCTGGAGGAGGAGCTGGCCCGGCACCGGGCGCTGCACCGGGCGCAGCTGGCGGAGTACCTGGAGATCGAGCGGCGGGACTTCCCGCCGGAGGCGGCGGCCGGGGAGAACCGGTTGCAGCACCTGGTGCTGCGCGGCGGCATCCAGTTGGAGTCGTTCTGGCTGGCCTGGCTGGACGAGGCGCTCGAAGGGGCCGGGGGCGGGCCTGAGGGCGGGCCTGAGGGCGGGCCGGAGGCCGGGTCGGAGGGCGGGGAATAGGGCGGGGTGGCGTGCCGTTGTCGCGGGTGGTTGAATGTTGAATCAACCTCGAAGGAGTTGAGAACGGTGCAGTTCGGCATCTTCAGCGTCGGCGACGTGACCACCGACCCCACCACCGGGCGGACCCCGACCGAGCACGAGCGGATCAAGGCCATGGTGGCCATCGCGCTCAAGGCCGAGGAGGTCGGGCTGGACGTGTTCGCCACCGGCGAGCACCACAACCCGCCGTTCGTCCCGTCCTCGCCCACCACCATGCTCGGCTACATCGCGGCCCGGACCGAGAAGCTGATCCTCTCGACCTCCACCACGCTGATCACCACCAACGACCCGGTGAAGATCGCCGAGGACTTCGCGATGCTCCAGCACCTCGCCGAGGGCCGGGTCGACGTGATGATGGGCCGCGGCAACACCGGCCCGGTCTACCCCTGGTTCGGCAAGGACATCCGCCAGGGCATCCCGCTCGCCGTCGAGAACTACGCGCTGCTGCACCAGCTCTGGCGCGAGGAGAACGTCGACTGGCAGGGCCGCTTCCGCACCCCCCTGCAGTCCTTCACCTCCACCCCGCGCCCGCTCGACGGAACGCCGCCGTTCGTCTGGCACGGCTCCATCCGCAGCCCCGAGATCGCCGAGCAGGCCGCCTACTACGGCGACGGCTTCTTCGCCAACAACATCTTCTGGCCCAAGGAGCACTTCCAGCAGCTGATCAACCTCTACCGGGAGCGCTACGCCCACTACGGCCACGGCACCCCCGAGCAGGCGATCGTCGGCCTCGGCGGGCAGGTCTTCATGCGCAAGAACTCCCAGGACGCCGTCCGCGAGTTCCGCCCGTACTTCGACAACGCCCCCGTCTACGGCCACGGCCCCTCGCTGGAGGAGTTCACCGAGCAGACCCCGCTCACCGTCGGCAGCCCGCAGGAGGTCATCGAGAAGACCCTCGCCTTCCGCGACACCTTCGGCGACTACCAGCGCCAGCTGTTCCTGATGGACCACGCCGGACTCCCGCTCAAGACCGTCCTGGAACAGCTCGACCTGCTCGGCGAGGAGGTCGTCCCCGTGCTGCGCGCCGAGTTCGCCAAGAACCGCCCGGCGGACGTCCCCGACGGGCCCACCCACGCGGCCCGGGTGGCCCTCCGGGAGACGGAGGTGGCGTCCAAGTGAGCACCCTCAAGCTCGTCGTGGTGACGGCCGGGCTCAGCGTCCCGTCCTCCACCCGGCTGCTCGCCGACCGCCTCGCCGAAGCCACCGCCCGCGACCTGCGCGAGGCGGGACGGGACGTGGACGTCCGGGTCGTCGAACTGCGCGGCCTCGCCCGGGACATCGCCGACAACCTGGTCACCGGCTTCCCGCCGCCCGCCCTGCGCGACGCCGTGCGGGCGGTGGAGGAGGCGGACGGGCTGATCGCCGTCACGCCGATCTTCTCCGCGTCCTACAGCGGGCTGTTCAAGTCCTTCGTGGACGTGCTCGACAAGGACGCGCTCACCGGCAAGCCCGTACTGATCGCCGCCACCGGCGGCACCGCCCGGCACAGCCTCGCCCTCGAACACGCCGTGCGGCCGCTGTTCGCCTACCTGCGCGCCGTCGTCGTCCCCACCGCCGTCTTCGCCGCCTCCGAGGACTGGGGCGCCAACGGCACCGACGGCTCGCTCGCCGGACGGATCGCCCGCGCGGCCGGCGAACTCACCGAGAGCCTCGCCGGCCGGCCCGCCACCCCTCGGGCCCGGGCGGCCGAGCAGGTCGTCCCCTTCGCCCAGCAGCTCGCGGCGCTCCGCGCCCACTGACACCCAGGAGTCACCACCATGGAACCCCAGGTCCGCGACAACACCGAAGAGTCCCGCTTCGAGATCAGCACCGACGCCGGACTCGCCGGCTTCGCCGAGTACCAGCTCCGCGACGAGGGACGGACGGTCGCCTTCGTGCACACCGTCATCGACCCCGCGTTCGAGGGCCAGGGGCTGGGCGGCAAGCTGGCCCGCGCCGCGCTGGACGCCGTCCGCGAGCGGGGCGCCGCGGTCCTGCCGTACTGCCCGTTCATCCGCGGGTGGATCGCCAAGCACCCGGAGTACGTGGCGCTGGTGCCGGAGGAGAAGCGGGCGAAGTTCGAGCTCTGAGCGGAGCGAAATCGAGCGAAAGCAGGGGCGCGGGGAACTGCGCGCAGCGGAGGAGCACGTCGGTGCGGTCGCGGGACAGTGCAAGTGGCTGTCCTGCGAGGCGATCTGGCTGTGGGTGCTCGGTTGGCCGCGCAGTTCCCCGCGCCCCTGGCTTTCGCTCGTGTGGGCCTGCAGCAGTTCGTCCCGCGCCCCTGCTTTCGCAGCGGTTTCGTCCGGGGGTTTGACGGAGTTTGCCGGGTGGGGGCGGGGCGTGGACGAACTGCCGGGGGCGGGCTATCGTCGCGGGTCGTGACGTTCTCCATCGTGGCTCGGCAGGGCACCGCTCTCGGTGTGGCTGTGGCGAGCAAGTTCCTTTCGGTCGGTGCGCTGGTGCCCGCGGCCGAGGTCGGTGTCGGTGCGCTCGCCACGCAGGCGTGGGCCAATCTGGCGTTCCGGCCGCAGGGGATGGCGATGTTGCGCAGCGGGGCCTCGCCGGGGGAGGCGGTGGCGGCGCTGCTGGCCGCCGACGGGCGGCGGGCGCACCGGCAGGTGGGGGTGGTCGGGCCGGACGGGCGGGCGGAGACGTACACGGGGGAGGAGTGCCTGCCCTGGGCCGGGGGGCTGGCCGGGGACGGGTACGCGGTGCAGGGGAACATCCTGACCGGGCCCGAGGTGGTGCGGGACATGGCGGACGCCTGGCTGTCCTCCGCCGGGCTGCCGCTCGCCGACCGGCTGGTGGCCGCGCTCGCGGCCGGGGACGCGGCGGGCGGGGACGCCCGGGGCCGGCAGAGTGCCGCGCTGTACGTGGTGGACCCGGGGCGGGGCGTCGGCGGCTGGGGCGACCTGGCGTACGACCTGCGGGTGGACGACCACCCGGACCCGGTGGCCGAGCTGCGCCGCCTGCTGGGCGTCCACGAGGTGCTGCACGGGACGCCCGACCCGGCCGAGCTGCTCCCGTTGGAGGGGGAACTGGCCGAGGAGGTGCGGCAGTTGCTGGCGGTGCTCGGCTACGGCTCGCTGGACCGCTGGGCGGGCGTGGAGAACCTGGAGGGCCGTCTGGTGGAGGGGAAGGTGGACCCGCTGGTGCTGGCCCACCTGCGGACCACCGCCGAGGCGCGCCGGGCGGCCGGATAACGCCGCTTTTCCCGTAATCCCCCGGCGCGGGAAGGAATCTGACGGCAGTTCGGAAAATGCGGTGGAACCGTCGCGGCGACGCGGCGGTTCTCGCTCCTCCGGTACGGCTCCCGGGCAGGTCGGGGGGTGTGGGGCCGGGCCGGGCCGGGGCGCCGGGCGGGTGGACCGCGGTGCGTTCCGGGGCGGTACGCCGCCCGGAATTCGGGCCGCGACAGTTTGCGCCCCCACCTTCACAGCCCCTTTACCTCTGTGGATATGATCCGGCATCGGCTTCGTGGCTCCGCCGCAGCCGGCAGCGCCGGCATGTCCCGGCGGACTGCTCCCCACACCCCTGTACCGGTGCGCCCCCGCGTGCCGGTGGACCTTGTGAGGTCTCCATGAAGCTGCGCCGTGCCCTGGCGATATCCGCCGCCACGACGCTGGTCACCGGCGTCGCGCTGGCCGCCGCCCCCGCGGTCCTGGCCGCGCCGGCCACCTCCGCGGTGGCTGCGGTGGCCGCCGCCCCGAAGCTGAGCGGCACCGCCGCCCTGAAGGATTTCCCCGCCACCGTCGTCGCGGGCGGCGGGCAGGTCACCTTCACCGAGGTGGTCACCAACAGCGGCGACGACGCCGTGGCGCTCCCGGTCGTCTTCCTCACCTCGACCGGCAACCTGACCCCCGGCCAGGTCAAGGCCCAGTTCAAGAACCCGTACACCAACAAGTGGGTGGACGCGCAGCTGGAGAACGACGGCCCGGACGGCCCGGGTGTCGCCCTGATCCTGGGCAGCCTCAGCGACAACGCGGAGCCCGACGAGAACTCCGTGGTGTTCGTCCCCGGGGGCAAGAGCGTCAGCATCCAGGTCCGGCTGACCCTGGCCGCCGACGCGGTCGCCGGTGCGGCCACCGCCCAGCCCTACGCCGTGCTGTTCCCGGCCTCGGACTCCGCGGAGGAGCCGAGCGGGGACGGCTTCCTGGAGGGCGCCAAGAAGGCGTTCACCATCACCGCGGCCGGCGGCGCCTCGGCCTCCGCCTCCGCCTCGGCGTCCGCTTCGGCCCCGGCGTCCGCGTCGGCCTCCGCCTCGGCGAAGCCGTCCGAGTCGGCCCCGGCCAAGCCCTCCGCGTCGGCGAAGCCGTCGACCCCGGCGTCGGCCAAGCCCTCCGCCTCGACGCCGGGCGCGGCCGTGCCCACGTCCGCGCCGTCCGCGCTGCCGACCAAGAAGCCCTCCACCACCACCGTGGCCGAGGCCAAGAAGCAGGCCCAGACCAGCCTGGCCAGCACCGGCGGCGGCAGTGACGCCACCCCCATCGCGGCCACCGGCGCCGGTGTCGTCGCGGTCGGCGCGGCCACCCTGGTCCTGCTGCGCCGTCGCCGGACCAACACCCACCGCGCGAGCTGAGCGTTCCCGCAGCGGTGACGGGCCGGCCCGGACGCGGAAGGCGTCCGGGCCGGCCCGCCCGTTTCCGGGTGGGGTCGGAGCACCGCCGACCCGGAAGATCGACCCGGCGCCCGGTCGGTGGCGGCGGTGGCCCGGCGGGGTCAGTGGGGGAGGGCCTTGGCGAGGTCGGCGATCAGGTCGTCCGGGTCCTCCAGGCCGACGGACAGCCGCAGGACGGCCTCGGCGGGCTTGTGGGCGGCGGCGACCGGGCGGTGGGTGAGCGAGGCGGGGTGCTGGATCAGGGTGTCGACGCCGCCGAGCGAGACCGCGTGGGTGATCAGTTCGCAGCGTTCGGCGATCGCCGCGGCGTGCGCGAAGCCGCCGGCCGCCTCGAAGGCCAGGGTGCTTCCGCCGCCCAGGAGTTGGCGTCCGAGCAGGGGCGAGCCGGAGCGGCCGGGGTAGTGCACGGCGGCGACCTCGGGCTGTTCGGCCAGCCAGTCGGCGAGCCGGGCGGCGGTGGCGGAGGCGGCGCGCACCCGCAGCGGGAGGGTCTGCAGGCCGCGGTGCAGCAGGTAGCCGGCCAGCGGGTGCAGGATCGCGCCGGTGACGGCCCGGACCCGGCGCAGCCGGGCCGCCCAGTCGGCGGTGCAGGCGACGGCCCCGGCCAGCACGTCGCCGTGGCCGCCGATCGACTTGGTGGCGGAGTGCAGGACGAGGGTGGCGCCGTGCCGGGCGGGCTGCTGGAGCACCGGGGTGGCGAAGGTGTTGTCGACCAGCAGCGGCACGTCGCCGCAGCGTTCGGCGATCGCGGTCAGGTCGAGCAGGTCCAGGGTGGGGTTGCCGGGGGTCTCGACCAGGACGAGTCCGGTGTCGGGGCGCAGGGCGGCGGCCAGGGTGTCGGGGGCGGCCCAGGTGACCTCGGTGCCGAGCAGGCCGGAGTCGAGCAGGTGGTCGGAGCCGCCGTACAGCGGGCGCAGCGCCACCACGTGCCGGCGGCCCTCGGCGGCGGCGGCGAGCAGGCAGGCGGAGAGCGCGGCCATGCCGGAGGAGAAGGCCACCGCCTCGGCGCAGCCCTCGAGTTCGGCCAGCGCCTGTTCGAAGCGGGCGACGGTGGGGTTCCACAGCCGCTGGTAGACCAGGCCGCCCTCGGCGGGCGGGCGTCCGCCGGTGGCCAGCGCCTGGTAGGCGTCGCCACCGGTGGTGAGGTCCGGCACGGGGTAGGTGGTGGACAGGTCGAGCGGGGGGACGTGCGTGCCGAGTCCGGCGAGGTCGTCGCGGCCGGCGTGCACGGCTCGGGTGTCGAGTCGGCTCATGGCGCTCGATGGTGAACGGGTGGGCGTCGAATGGCCAGAGTGACGGCAGATGATTCGGCCACGGTGGCGGCACCCTTGCGGATGTTCGGCGCGGCCCGGCAGGCTGGGGGAGTGCCGAACATTCCACGGGCCCGCGCGGCGGAGCTGGACGCCGTCGACCGGGCGATCGTCCGGGTGCTGCTGGCCGACGCCCGGACGCCCAACAACGCGCTGGCCGAGCAGGTCGGGGTGGCGCCGTCCACCTGCCTGGCGCGGGTGCGGGCGCTGCGCGAGCGCGGGGTGATCGCCGGGTACCACGCGGAGCTGGACCTGCCGGCGGTCGGGCTGCCGCTGCAGGCGATGATCTCGGTGCGGCTGCGGGCGCACACCCGGGAGCAGAACAGCAGTTTCCGGGCCGCCGCGCCCGGGCTGCCGGGGGTGCTGGCGGTCTTCCACATGGCGGGCAGCGACGACTACCTGCTGCACGTGGCGGTGGCCGGGCCGGAGCAGCTGCGCTGCTTCGTGGTGGACCACCTGACGACCCATCCGGCGGTCGCGCAGACCCGCACCAACCTGGTCTTCGAACGCATCCCCGGGGCCGGATCGCCGATCTGACGCCGCGTCTGCTCCCGTTACAGCCAGCCGCGCCTGGCGGCCTGCAGTCCCGCCTGGAAACGGGTCTGCGCGTTCAGTTCGGCCATCAGCTGGGCGATCCGGCGGGTCATGGTGCGCTGGGTGATGCCGAGGCTGCGGGCGATCGCGGCGTCCTTCGCGCCGGCGGCCATCATGGCGAGCAACTCCCGGTCCTTGTCGTCGAGTTCGCTGGCGGGCCGGTCGGCGGCGAGCGGGGTGGCGCGCTCCCACAGCAGGTCGAAGCAGGTGACCAGGGCGGTCAGCAGCGGGGAGGGGCGGATCCACAGCGCGGCGGTCGACTCGGTGGCCTCGAAGCTCAGCGGGATCATCGCGCACCGCCGGTCCGCGACCAGCATCTTCATCCGCACCGAGGGCAGGCTGCGGGCCTGCTCCCCGGCGTCCACGCAGCGCAGCACGAACTCCCGCTTGTCGGAGCTCTCCAGGCCCGGCGCGTCGTACAGCACCCGGCACTCCACGCCCCGGGCGAGCAGCTGGAACTCGATCGGGTTGTCCGTCGCGGAGTCGAAGTACGGCGGGCAGTCGATCGCCAGGATCTCCTGCTGGGCGCCGAGTTGGAGCTGCTCGGCGCGGTGGCGCAGGGCGTCCTGGCCCTCCACCAGTTCGACCAGCTCACTGGAGACGGACGGCCCCAGGTCGGCGTACGAGAGTGCCAACTCCCGTACCTTCACCCGCAGTTGGTCCAGGTCGTGCTGGCGCCGGGTGGCCAGCGCGTCCACCGCGACCTCGGGCGGGGCGGCGGTGTACCTGGTCGGGCTGCCGGCCAGCCTGGTCACCAGGCCGCTGGCCACCAGCCGGTGCAGGGCGGTGCGCAGCGCGCTGGGCGGGGCGTCCAGCGACTCCGCGAGCCGGGCGGAGGTGGCGCGCGGGGTGGCCAGCACCCGCAGGTACAGTGCGCTCTCCAGGGTGCCGAGGCCGAGGGGTTCCAGCAGGTCGTCGGACATGATCCCCAGGATATGGGCGCGTTGGCGAGTTGTGGCCACTGTCCAGCATCCGCCGCCGCAGTTGGGCCCGTTCGGCCTTACCGTACTGAGTATCGGTAATCTGTCCGGTTCGTTCGGACGGGGCAGGGCTGCCGAGCCCCGACGCGGCCGGACGACGGCGTTCTTCCGCTCCCACCCGGTCGCCCCCGTTGTGAAGGGACCGACCATGGCTGTCGCGGACCCACCCCAGACCGTGCGCTACTGCCTGAGCCTGGCCACCGTGCCCGCGTCCGTGCCCGAGGCACGCCGCGCGGTGCGCACCGAACTGGCCGCCCGCGGACTGGACGCGGACCACCCGCTGACCGACACCGTGCTGCTGGTGGTCAGCGAACTGGTCACCAACGCCGTCCGCCACGCCGCGCCGCGATCACCCCGGGTCACGCTCCAACTCGACTTCTGCGCGGGCGGATTGACGGTCGGGGTGCACGACCGCCATCCGCACTGTCCGCAGCGCCCCGTCGTGCCGCACCAGGACGGCAGCGGCGGCTGGGGCCTGGGCCTGGTGCACGAGCTGGCCGCGCTGGCCGGCGGCGCGATGGAGACCGTCGCCGACCCGGACGGCGGCGGCAAGACCATGCTGGTGCGGCTCCCGGTCGAGCGCTGAGCGCTCCCGGGCGGGAAGTCGGCGCGGGGCCGGCGCCGCGTCCCGGCGGACGCCGGTTGGGAAGACGATCGTCGGACGACCCCGCGGCTCCACTCTCCTGCATGCCTTCTGTTATTGCAAGTAAGTCGCAATAAGGCGGGGTGCGCGGTAGGACGGGGGCGCTCAGCAGCGCCGCAGCGCGCCCGGCGCGCGCAGGCTCGCCAGCGACGGGTACCCGTCCACCGCCATCAGCAGGTCCGCCTCCGCCAGCAGCGAGCGCAGCACGTGCACCGCCCCCGCCTCGCCGCCCAGCGCCAGCCCGTACACGTACGGCCGGCCCACGCCCACCGCCGTCGCACCCAGCGCCAGCGCCTTCACCGCGTCCGCGCCGCTGCGCACGCCCGAGTCGAACAGCACCGGCAGGCCGTCCGCCGCCTCGACCACCTCGGCCAGCGACTCCAGCGCCGGCAGCCCGCCGTTCGCCTGCCGCCCGCCGTGGTTCGAGCAGTACACCCCGTCGACGCCCCCGTCCTTGGCCCGGCGCACGTCCTCCGGGTGGCACAGGCCCTTCAGCACGAGCGGCAGGCTGGTCAGCGAGCGCAGCCACGGCAGGTCGTCCCAGGTCAGCGGGTTGCCGAAGATCTGCACCCAGTCCATCACCGCGCCGCGCGGATCCCCGTCCGGATCCTGCAGCCGGGCCCGGAACACCGGGTCCGAGGTGTAGTTCGCCAGGCAGTGCCCGCGCAGCTGCGGGAAGCTCCCGCTGCCCAGGTCGCGCGGCCGCCAGCCGGTCACCCAGGTGTCCAGGGTGACCACGATCGCCTTGAACCCGGCCGCCTCCGCCCGGTGCACCAGCGACTCGGCCAGCGCCCGGTCGGTCGGCGTGTACAGCTGGAAGAACCCCGGCGTGCCGCCCAGCTCCGCCGCCACCGCCTCCATCGGGTCCACCGACAGCGTGGACGCCACCATCGGCACCCCCGTCCGGGCCGCCGCCCGGGCCGTCGCCAGGTCCCCGTGCCCGTCCGGCGCGCACAGCCCCACCACCCCCACCGGGGCCAGGAACAGCGGCGAGGCCAGCTCCAGCCCGAACAGCTCCACCCGCAGGTCCCGCTCCTTCGCGCCGACCAGCATCCGCGGCACCAGCCCCCACCGCTCGAACGCCGCGACGTTCGCCCGCTGGGTGTGCTCGTCGCCCGCCCCGCCCGCCACGTACGACCACAGCTCCGGCGCCAGCGCGTGCCGCGCCCGCTCGGCCAGGCCCTCGTACGTCATCGGGAACTTCGGGGCGACGCCGAATAGCGCCTCGAAGTAGACCTCGTTCTGGTAGTCGCCGAACTGGGGGGACATCCGCGCTCCTTCGGGTGGGGGAGGCCACGTTCCAACGGTTACCGGCCGGTAGTCAAGGGCGGGCCGGACGCAGCACCAGCCGGGTCGCCACGGTCTCCGTGCGCGGCGGCGTCGCGTCCCCGTCCAGCCGGGCCAGCGCCAGCCGGGCCGCCGTCGCACCCAGCAGCGCCGGGTCCTGCGCGACCGCCGACAGCGGCGGCTCCAGCACCTCCGCCAACGGCAGGTCGTCGAACGACAGCAGCGCCACGTCCCGCCGCCCCGAGCGCCCCAGCGCCAGCAGCGCGCCCGTCGCCGCGTTCACGTTCGACGCGAACAGTGCCGTCGGCGGCTCCGGCAGCGCCAGCAGGGCCAGCGCCGCCCGCTCCGCCGCCGCGGCCGTCCGCGCCCCCGCCACCAGGGCGTCCGGGGCCGGCAGCCCCGCCGCCGCCAGCGCCTCCCGCCAGCCCGCCAGCCGCTCCCGCCGGGTGTACATCGACGCCGGCAGGTCGCCCAGGAACCCGATCCGCCGGTGCCCCGCCGCCACCAGGTGCGCCACCCCCGCCCGCGCCCCCGCCCGGTTCGACGACACCACGCAGTCCGCCCCCGGCCCCGGCCGGTCCAGGTACACCAGCGGCACCCCCGCCCCGGCCGCCGCCGCCAGCGTCCCCCCGCCACCCGCCGGCACCACCAGCAGCGCACTCGTCCGCCGCGCCAGGAACGCCCCCACCACCTCCGCCTCGCGCGCCCGGTCCCCGCCCGAACACCCCAGCAGCACCGTCAGCCCGCGCCCGCGCACCGCCTCCTCCACCCCGTCCGCCAGCGCCCCGAAGAACGGGTTGCCCAGCTCCGGCAGCACCAGCCCCACCGTCGAATCCGGCCCACCGGTCCGGATGCTGCGCGCCATCAGGTTCGGCCGGAACCCCAGCCGCGCCACCACCGCCAGCACCCGCTCCCGGGTCGCCGCCGCGACCGGCCCCTCCCCGTTCAGCACCCGCGACACCGTCTTCGCACTCACCTGCGCCTCGCGCGCCACGTCGTGCAAGGTCGGCCGACGCTCCATCCCCGACACCCGGACTCCCTCCTCCGCTGCCCCGACCGTACCGCCCGGGCTCCCGGAAGAAGATCAACCGGAGGTAGCCTGGCAGCGGATGTGGTGACCATGCGAGCGAACCAACCCCAGGCGTCCGGGACGGCGATCCCCGAGGTCCCGTTCACCGCGCCACCCGGCGCACCGGCCGGCGTCGAAGTCCTGACCCTCGCCGAACTGCGCGCCCGCCGGGCCGCCGCCACCGACGGCGACTTCCACCGCCCCCAGCGCCCCGCCTTCCACCACCTGCTCACCCTCGAACGCGGCAGCCTGCGCCACACCGTCGACTTCACCGCGCACACCGTCGAACCCGGCAGCTGGCTGTGGGTCCGGCCCGGCCAGGTCCAGCAGTGGGGCGAACTCGGCGACGCGGACGGCACCCTGGTCCTCTTCGAACCCGGCTTCCCCGACCCGGCCACGGTCGCCGCCGCCCGGCTCGACGACCCCTTCGCCGCCGCCGTCCTGCACACCGACGGCACCGACCGGGAAGCGCTCCGGCACGCCGTCCGCCACCTCCACCGCGAGTACGCCTCCGGCGCGGACCTGCCCGCCGACATCCACCACGCCCTGCTGCGCCACCTGCTCGCCGCGCTCCTGCTGCGCCTCGCCAACCCGGCCGTGCCGTGCGGCAGCACCGCGACCGAACCCGGCGAGACCTACCGGCGCTTCCGGCAGGCCGTCGAACACCACTTCACCCGCACCCGCCGGGTCGAGGACTACGCCAGGCTCCTCGGCTACTCCCCGCGCACGCTCTCCCGCGCGACGATCGCCGCGGCAGGCGTCGGCGCCAAGGAGTTCGTCGACCGCCGGGTCGTCCTCGAGGCCAAACGCCTGCTCGCCCACAGCGAGAGCTCCGCCGCCCGGATCGCCGACCACCTCGGCTTCGCCGACGCCGCCAACTTCGCCAAGTTCTTCCACCAACGCACCGGCACCACCCCGATCGCCTTCCGCACGGCGGTGCGGGGGGTGGGAGGGGAGGTGCCGCAGGTGGGGTGAGAGTGCCTCCGGCGGGGGCGAGGGGGAGAAGCAGTGCGGGGAGCGGGAGGGGGAGTTGGGGCCGGAGTC
>NZ_JOGH01000050.1:0-41522 GCF_000721345.1 Kitasatospora sp. NRRL B-11411
CGATGCAACTGCCCCGCCCCCACCCCGTCCCCGACCTGCGCTGGTCCGACCGGCAGTGGAACCGCTACCGCGCCGGCCTGCGCACCCGCCACTGGCTCACCCACACCGCCGACGGCACCCTCCACCTCCACCGCGCCGACACCGGCCACGAACTCTGGGCCCTCGCCTTCGCGCCCGCCCCCGGCGGCCACTGGCGCCCCACCGCCGTCCGCACCGAAGCCCATCCCGCCCGCAACCCCGCCCCCACCCACCTCCTCGACGCCCTCCTGTCCCTCGAACACGACACCCCTGCCCGCTGAGCCCCCGGGCCGAGCCGCCAGGTGAGCGGGGGGTGGCCGGGTGGTGACGGGAAGTCAGCGGCCGGTAGGGTGGCCGGGGGAGGACGGGAGGCGGACGGTGATCGAAGCGGTGCTGTTCGACCTCGACGGCACGCTGGTGGACCACGACGGGGCGGCCGAGGCGGCCGTGCTGGCCGGGGTCGCGGCGGAGCTGTCCGGGCGGGGGTTCGACCGGGACGAGGTGCTGCGGTTCTGGCGCCGCCTCGAACGGGTCGAGTACGACCGCTACTTGACCGGCGAGGTGACCGTCCAGCAGCAGCGCCGCAACCGGGCCGTGGGCCTGGCCGCCCACCTCGGGCTGGGGGAGTGGCCGGCCGACCGCGCCGACGCCTGGTTCGCCGGGTACCTGCGGCGCTACGAGCGCTCCTGGCGGGCCTACCCCGACGCGCCGCGCGCGGTACGGGAGTTGGGCGCGTCGCGGCGGACCGGCGTGATCACCAACGGCGAGGGCGACGTCCAGCGGCGCAAGCTGCGCGCCGTCGGCCTCGACGTGCTGGTCCCGCACACCACGGCCTCCGCCGAGGCGGGCTGCGCCAAGCCCGATCCGGAGATCTTCCGGCTGGCCTGCCGCACCCTCGGCGTGGCCCCCGAGCGCACCGCGTACGTCGGCGACCGGCTCGACGTGGACGCGCAGGCGGCCACCGCCGCCGGGCTGCTGGGCATCTGGCTGGACCGCGAGCCGAGCGGCGAGGAGTCGTCCGTGCCGCGGGTGCACTCGCTGGCCGAGGTCGCCGCACTGCTGCACTGAGCCCGCGGCTGCCGCACTGGGCTCGCGGCTTTCGCACTGGGCTCGCGACTGCCGCACCGAGCCCGCGCCGGAGTTCGCGCCCGCGCGCACCCCCGCACGCCCGCGCGTCCGCCGGTCCGGGTGCCCGTTGCCCGGTGGAACGGGCCGGGGGCTCGCGGCGTGGCTGCGGGCCGGTCGGGGCGGCCGCCGCGTACCGTCGGCCCCGACAGTCGGCGGTTCGTCGGCGAATCAGTGGCGGGAGGTCCGGAGTGGACGCACGACGGCGGGTGGCGGTGCTGTTGGAGAGCGCGGGGGGCACGTACCCGGAACAGGCGGGGATCGTGCTCGCGGACCGGGCCGAACCGCTGTGGCAGCTCCTGGTGTTGAGCAATCTGGCGTCGGCCCGGATCCACGGTTCGATCGCCGTCACCGGCACGGCCGCGCTGATCGCCGCCGGGGCCGGCACGCCCGCGGGAACCCTGGAGCTGGGGCGGCTGCACTGCAAGGAGGCGCTGATCGCCGGGCGCTACCGCCACTTCGCCGAGGGCACCGCGACCCGGCTCAGCGACTGCGCCCGGCTGGCCGAGGACGAGTACGGCGGCGACCTGCGCGGGCTCGCCGCGGCGGCGCAGTACCGCCCGGACCGCACCCGGGCCCTGCTGCAGCGCTTCCCGGGCATCGGCCCGGCCGGTGCCGCCGCGTTCTGCCGCGACGCGCAGGCCGTCTGGCCGCACCTGCGTCCGGCGCTGGACGCCCGGGTGCCGGTCGGTGCCGAACGCCTCGGGCTCCCCGTCGAGCCGGACCGGCTGGCGGCCCTGGTCGACCCGTCCGACCTGCACCGGCTGGCCGACGCCCTGGTCCGGGTCGCCCTCGACCCGGAGCTGGCCGAACGGGTGCTGGACGCCGAGCGGGAGCCGGCCGCCGAGCGGCTGCCGGTGCACTGACGCGGACGCCCCCGCCCCGCGGCGTGCGGGGCGGGGGCGTTCCCGGAGCGGGCCCGGACGGTTCGACGCGGCGTCAGCTCCGGCCGAACAGCCGGGAGAACCAGGACCCGGCCGGCGCGGCCGCGCCCCCGGTGCTCCCGGCGTTCCCGGCGTCCCCCGCCGCCTTGGCGGTCTTGGCGGCCTTGGCGTCCGCCGCGCAGGAGCAGCGCTGCGCCTTCGGTACGCCGGCCAGGACCTGGTCGACGTGCATGCCGCAGCCGGCGAAGGTCGGCTTGCCGCAGGACTTGCAGGTGACGCGACGACACATGGGAGGGGTTCCTTCCGTACGGGGGCGGGGGTCAGGAGTGCGAGAACGGGATCCGGGGCAGGACGCGGTCCAGCCAGCGGGGGGTGTGCCAGGCGGCGCGCCCGGCGAGGCGGAGCAGGACGGGCAGCAGCACCAGCCGGACCAGGGCGGCGTCCAGCAGGACCGCCACGCCCAGCACGATGCCCATCTCCTTGGGCGGCAGCGGGCCGGACAGCGCGAAGGTGAAGAACACCGCGACCATCACGGCCGCCGCGGCGAAGACCACCCGGCCGGAGTGGGCCAGCGCGCCGACCATCGCCTGCTTCGGGTCGCCGGTGCGCTCGTACTGCTCCTTCGCGGAGGCCAGCAGGAAGACGGTGTAGTCCATCGCGATCGCGAAGATCATGGCGAAGAAGAACACCGGGGCCCAGCCGTCCAGGAAGCCCTGCGGGGTGAAGCCGAGCAGCCCGGCGCCGTGCCCGTCCTGGAAGACCAGCCGGGCCACGCCGAACGCGGCGCCGGTGGACAGCAGTCCGGCGGCGGTGCCGAGGGCCGCGATCAGCGGGGCGCGCAGCGCGAACAGCAGCAGGACGAAGCCGAGCGCCATCACCACGCCGATCACCAGCGGGGTCTTCTCGGTCAGCAGGTGCTGGAGGTCGAGGTTCTCCACCGAGGCGCCGCCGACCAGGGTGCGGTCGGGCAGTTCGGCGCGCAGCGTGTCGACGGTGCGGCCGAGTCCGGGGTCGGACGGGTCGACGGTCGGGACGGCCTGCACCATCGCCCAGCCGGAGCCGTCGGCGGCGTCCTGGGCGGGCAGCACCCCGGCGATGCCGGGGTTGGCGGCGACGGTCCGCACGGTGTCGGCGGCCCGGTCGGCGGGGGTGAGGATCTGCAGGGTGCCGGGGGTGCCGGGGCCGAACGCCTGCTGGACGGCGGCGTACCCGGTGCGGGCGCCGGCGTCGGTGGGCAGCACGTCGATCGAGGGCATCGCGGTGCGCAGCCCGATCACCGGCGCGGCCAGTGCGAGCAGCACGGTCAGCGCGAGGGCGCCCCAGCGCAGCGGGTGCTTCCACAGCCGCTCGCCCCAGGCGGCGAACCGCGGTGAGGTCTGCCGCTGCCGCTCGGCCCAGGGCAGGGACACCGCGTCGACCCGGTGGCCGAGCTTGCCGAGGACGGCGGGCAGCAGGGTGAGCGTCGCGGCCAGCACGAACAGCACGGCCAGCATGATGCCGCCGGCCATCGAGCGGAACGCGGGCGCGGGCACCAGCATCACGGCGGAGAGGCTGACCAGCACCGTCGCACCGGACAGCAGGACGGCCTTGCCCGCGGTGTCCATGGTCTCGGCGACGGCCCGCGGGCCGTCCTTCCCGGCGGCCCGGGCGGCCCGGAAGCGCACCACCAGGAACAGCGCGTAGTCGATGCCGAGGGCGAGTGCGAACATCATCGCGAAGTTCATCGCCCACACCGAGACCGGCAGCAGGTGGCCGATCAGCACCAGCGATCCGGCCGACGCGGCCAGGCCCGCCATGGTGAGCAGCAGCGGCAGTCCGGCGGCGACCAGCGAGCCGAAGGCCAGGACCAGGATGGCCAGGGTGACCGGCCAGGACATGAACTCGGACTTCATCATCGCGTCGTGGTTGGCCGTGTTGAAGTCGCTCCACAGCACGGACGCGCCGGTCGCGCTGACCTCGACGCCGTCGCCGGAGAGCGCGCGCAGCGGCTCCTTGAGGTCGTCGGCGGCCCGCACCATGTCGTCCGGCGAGGCGGCGGCCCCGGCCAGCAGCACGGCGGTCCGGCCGTCCGGGCTGACGGTGGCGCCGGGCTGCGGCGGGATCACGGTGGATATCCGGCCGTCGGCGGCGGCCAGCGCGGCGGCCCGGTCGACCACCTGCCGCACGCCGGGATCGTCGACCGGGCGGTCCGCGGCCACCACGATCTGGATCGCGGACGAGGCGTTGCCCGCGAAGTGCTCCTCGGCGAGCGTGCGGACCTGCACCGAGTCCGAGCCGTCGGCCTGCCAGCCCGCGCCGGACAGCGCGGAGGTGACCTGCGGGGCGAACGCGCCCAGCCCGATCACCAGCACCAGCCAGCCGGCCATCACGGCCTTGAAGTGTCGTACGGACCACACGCCGAGACGGCCCAGCAGTCCCGGCCGGGACGGGTCGGCCGCGATGGCCTGGACGGCCGGGGCGGGGGCGGAGCGGTTCACTGGTCTCTCTCCAAGCGCGAGGGGACTGATAATACCCTGGGGGGTATTTTGGAGGTCGTGCGGAGCCCGGGGCGTGCCCCGCGGTGCGGGGCGCCCCGGGTGGTCGGTCAGCTGCTCATCCGCCCAGCGGGGCGAGGGCCGCGCGCAGGCGGGCGGCCGCGTCGTCGGCGATGGCGGCGAGTTCGGGGCGGCCGGTGAACTGCACCATCAGCTGCGGGTCCATGGCCTCGACCAGGACGGCCGTCCCGCCGGGGGCGGTGCGCAGGACGACGTTGCAGGGCAGCAGCAGGCCGATCCGGCGGTCGGCCTCCAGGGCGCGGTGGGCGAGCGGGGGGTTGCAGGCGCCGAGGACCAGGTAGTCCTCCAGTTCGACGCCGAGCTTGGCGCGCAGGGTGGCGGTCATGTCGATCTCGGTGAGGATGCCGAAGCCCTGCTCGGCGAGGGCCGCGCGGACCCGGTCGGCGGCCTCCGCGAAGGTGGTGCCGGTGAGCGTGGCGGTGATGCCGCCGGGGTGGGCGTCCGAGGGCGCGTGGGTGTTCGCCATGTCGTCGAACCTCTCTCGTTGATACCCCCCTGGGTATTCAACCGTACGCCCGGTGCAACCCGGACTCCGGGAGGCGCATTCCCCGGCGCGGCGCGGACGGCCCGTGAGCTGCGTCGCACCCCGCCGCCCGGCCGACCGGCCGGCGAGGTCAACCGCCGTAGCGGTGGCGGAGGTTGGGGTCGTCCAGCCACCAGGGCCGGTCCCCGGCGGGGGCGTCGGTCCCGGCCGCCACGGCCGTCGCCGCCGCCACCGCCCTGGCCTCCTCCACCGCGTCCAGGGCGGCGTCCACCGCCGCCGTCTCGGCGCGCCCGGTGACGATCAGGCGGCGGATCAGCGCGCACAGGAAGGGCAGGCCGACCAGGTCGCCGAGGATCCAGATCGCGTTGCCGCCGACGAACTGGTCGCGGGCGAGCGTCGGCCCCCAGTCGCGGGCCAGGCCCGCGTAGTACGGCTCGGCGATCACGTGGCCGCCGTACAGCAGCACCAGGGCGAGGGCGGCGTCGAAGACCACCTCGACGAAGGTGATCACCACGCCGATCATCAGCGGGTACGCGTGCGCGACCGGGTCCAGCTGCAGGCGGGGCCAGAAGTAGAGCAGGCCGATCAGCACCAGGACCAGGTGGAAGGCGGTGTTCCCGAGCGGGTCGGTCAGCGTCCGCCCGTACAGCGGCGTGAAGTACAGCAGCCAGGGCGGCGCGACCAGCAGCACGGTGGACACCAGCGGGAACATCAGCACCCGGGAGGTCCGGCCGGACAGCGCGGCCCGCAGCCGGGCGCGGCCCGCCGCCGGCAGCGCGTCGGCCAGCAGCGAGACCGGCGCGCCCAGCGCGAGCAGCATCGGCACCAGCATCAGCAGCAGGACCAGCTGCACCGCGCGGTCGGTGAACAGCACCCGCTCGTACGCGCCGAGGCCGGAGCAGGTGGTCCAGACCCAGACCGCCAGCCCGCCCAGGAACGCCGCGGTGCGGTGCCAGGGCCACGGGCCGTCCCCGTCGGCCCCGCCGGTGCGACGGCGGCGGCGGACGCCGGCCAGGTAGCCGGCCGCGAGCAGCGCGGACAGGGCGGCCACCGCCGGTTCCAGGGTCCAGGTGTCGGCCAGCGCCGACCAGTGCCAGGGCGCGACGGCCGCGGGGTGGGTCATGCCGGTGGTCCTCCTTCGGGCGGCGGTTGCCGAGAGCGGGGCCCAGCCGGGACCCGGGCGCCGTCGCGGGCCCGGCCCGCAACCGCGGACCCGGTTCCGACGTCTACACCGCTGTAGAATCTACCGAGTGGGGGAGCCAGGGTGGAAACCGCCCCGCGCAGCGCGGGCCGACGCCGCGCCGCACACCGCCGTCGCCGCGAACTCGCCCTGCTGCTGCTCGCGGTGGCGGTCTGCCTGGCGGCCTGGACCGGCGCGAGCCTCGCCCTGCGCGACGCCCTCCCGCCCGGCCTGCTCCCCTACGGCGCCGGCCTCGGCGCGCTCGCCCTGCTGCTGCACCTCGCCGTCCGCCGCTTCGCCCCGTACGCGGACCCGCTGATCCTGCCGCTCGCGGTCTTCCTCAGCGGCTTCGGACTGGTCCTGCTCGACCGCCTCGACTACTCGTACAAGCTCTGGCACGCCGACAAGGGCGACTGGCAGAAGCTCCCCGCCGCGCCCGGCCAGGTGCAGTGGACGGTGATCGCCGCGCTGCTGGCCGTCGGCGTGCTGGCCGCGGTCCGGCACCACCGGCTGTTCCAGAAGTACGTCTACCTGATCATGACGGGCGCGCTGGTGCTGCTGGCCGCGCCCGCGTTCTTCCCCGGCGACAGCTTCGGCGCCAAGCGGTGGATCCGCCTCGGCGGGCTCTCCTTCGAGCCCGACGAGTTCGTCAAGGTCGCCATCGCGGTCTTCTTCGCCGGCTACCTGACCGCCAACCGGGACGCCCTCGCGCTCACCGGCCGCCGGGTCTGGGGCCTGCAACTGCCGCGCGGCCGCAACCTCGGACCGGTGCTGGCGATCTGGGCGGTCAGCCTGCTGGTGCTGGTCTTCGAACGCGACCTCGGCACCTCGCTGATCTTCTTCGGCGTCTTCGTGGTGATGCTCTACACCGCCACCGAACGCACCGGCTGGGTGGTCATCGGCCTGCTGATGGCCGTCGGCGGCGCCGCCGTGGTCGGCGACCTCGAACCCCACGTGCACGGCCGGGTCGAAGCCTGGCTGCACCCCCTCGACATCTACCGGCCCGTCCACGACCCGGCCCTGATCTCCCAGCAGCCCGCCCAGGCGCTCTTCGGCCTCGGCTCCGGCGGCGTCCTCGGCACCGGCCTCGGCCAGGGCCGCCCGTTCCTGATCGGCTTCGCCGGGCGCAGCGACTTCATCTTCACCACCATCGGCGAAGAGCTCGGCCTGGCCGGCTCGATGGCCGTCCTGCTGCTCTACGGCCTGCTGGTGCAGCGCGCCCTGCGCACCGCCGTGGCCGTCACCGACCCGTTCGGCAAACTCCTCGCCACCGGCCTCGCCGCCGCCCTCGCCCTCCAGGTCTTCGTCGTGGTCGGCGGCGTCACCGGCCTCATCCCGCTCACCGGCAAGGCCCTGCCCTACCTCGCCGCCGGCGGCTCCTCCCTCACCGCCAACTGGCTGCTGACCGCCGTCCTGATCAAACTCTCCGACGCCGCCGGCCGGGCCGAACTGGAACCCGCCCCGGCCTGACGGACGCCGAGTCCCGTGCGGTACGGGGCACTCGACCGGTCAGTTCGGCCGGAGGGCCGCCAGTGAGGCCACCGCCAGCGCGGTGGCCCGTTCGGTGGTCGGCCGGTACGGGGCGCCGGACTCCAGGGCGGTGACGGCCGCGTTCACCAGGCCCTGGAGCAGTTGCGCGGTGCGCAGCGGCGCCCGGTCGCCGAGCTCGGAGAGCGCGGTGACCAGCGGCGACAGCAGCCTGCGGTGGGCGTCCCCGGCGGCCTCGCGCAGCGCCGCCGCGTCCCGGTCGCCGGCCAGCGCGCGGGCGATCCGGTGCTCGCCGTCCCGCACCAGCTCGCACTGGGCGCGCACGTACGCGGCGACCTGCTGCTCGGGGGTGCGGGCGGCGGCCATCGCGGCGGCGATCCGCTCGGTCCACCGCGGGGTGGACTCGTGCACGACGGCGGCCAGCAGCGCGGCCCGGTCCGGGAAGTACTTGTACACGCTGTTGCGGGCCAGGCCGGTGCGACGGGCGACGGCGGCGAAGGTCACCGCGGCGCCGTCGCCCTCGGCCTCCAGCAGTTCGCGGGCGGCCGTGACCAGCGCCCGGTACTGCTGGGCGCGGTGGTCGGCGACGGTGGAGGCACTGATCTTCGGCACCCGCCCAGTCTAGGAGCAGGCCCCGTCGGTCCCGTCGGCCCGGCCGGGGCCCCGGTTTGGGGACAGTGCGTCGCCATGCCCTATGTTGGGGACGCATCGTCCCCATCCTGGAAGGAGCACGGTGTACCTCGCCCTGCTCGAACTCAAGGCCGCCCGCGGCCGTTTCCTGCTCATGGGCTGCGTCGTCCTGCTGGTCGCCGCCCTGGTCGGGATCGTCTCCGGATTCACCACCGGCCTCGGCGACGACACGGTCTCCGCCCTGCGCCGCCTGCCCGCCACCCACCTGGCGTTCTCCCCGGACGCCGGGACCGACCAGTTCGCCCGCAGCCTCGTCCCCGCCGAGACGCTCGACCGCTGGCGCCGGCAGCCCGGCGTCCGGGCCGCCCCGCTCGGCGTCTCCCTCACCCGCGGCACCACCGACCGGCACACCGAGGTCGACCTCGCCGCGTTCGGCGTCGAACCCGGCTCCTTCCTCGACCCCGGCGCCGAGGACGGCCAACGCCTCGGCGGCGACGACCAGTTGGTCATCTCCCGGAAACTCGCCGAAGAGGGCGTGCGGATCGGCGACACCCTCACCGTCGACCGGCTCGGCATCGCCCTCAAGGTCACCGGCATCACCGGCCGCTCCTCCTACGGCCACGTCCCGGCCGGCTACGTCACCACCGCCACCTGGCAGCGCATCCGCTTCACCACCCCCGGCGCCACCACCCCCGCCACCGCCCTCCCGCAGCAGTACGCCGCGATCGCCCTGCAGGCCGACGGCGGAGCCCGACTCGCCGACGCCGACCACGAGTTCGGCACCCGCACGCTCACCGTCGAGCAGGCGTACGCGGCCGCCCCCGGCTACACCGGCGAACGCGTCACCATGACGTCCATCCAGTTCTTCCTCTACCTGATCGCCCCGCTGGTGGTCGGCGCGTTCTTCGGCGTCTGGACGGTCCAGCGCCAACCCGAACTCGCCCTGCTGCGCGCCATGGGCGCCTCCCGCCGCCGCCTGCTCGGCCACACCCTCGCCCAGGCCGCCGCCGTCGTCCTCGGCGGCACCCTGGCGGGCGCCGCGCTCGCCTCCGCGGTCGGCCTGCTGGTCGGCACCGAAGTCCCGTTCAGCCTCCCGGGGTTGTCCCTCGCCACCACCATGGGCGCCGTCGCCCTCGCCGCCCTCGCCGGGGCCGCCCTCACCCTCCGCCGGGTCGCCAAGGCGGACCCGATGACCATGCTGGGAGCCGGACGATGACCGAACTCACCCTGCGCGGCGTGAGCGTCGCCCTCGGCCACGGCGACGCCCGCACCCCCGTCCTGCGCGCCGTCGACGCCACCTGCGCCCCCGGCGTCCTCACCGCCCTGGTCGGCCCCTCCGGCTCCGGCAAGTCCACCCTGCTCGCCGTCGCCGGCGCCCTGCTCCGCCCCGACGCGGGCCAAGTCCTGCTCGGCACAACCGATTTGGCGGCCCTCGGCGACGCCGAACGGGCCCAGGTCCGACGCGAACGGATCGGCTACATGTTCCAGAGCGGCAACCTGCTCACCGGCCTCACCGCCGTCGAACAACTCCTCGCCGCCGCCTCCGTCGCGGGCCGCCCCGCCAGGCGGCTGCGCGCCGCGGCGGAACACGCCCTCACCGAAGTCGGCCTCGCCCACCGCCTCCACCACCGCGCCGACCAACTCTCCGGCGGCGAACGCCAACGCGTCGCCCTCGCCCGGGCCCTCTTCCTCGAACCCGACCTCCTCCTGATCGACGAACCCACCGCCGCCGTCGACCGTTCCCAAGCCGCGACCCTCACCACCCTCATCGCCACCACCGCACAACGCCGCCACTGCGCCGCCCTGGTCGCCACCCACGACCCGATCGTCGCCGAGACCGCCGGAGCGACCATCACGATGTGAGATGTGAGATGTGAGGCGAAAGGCGAAAGCAGGGGCGCGGGGAACTGCGCGGCCAAGCAAGCACGCACAGCCAGATCGCCTCGCAGGACAGCCACTTGCACTATCCCGCGAACTTGCTGACGTGCGACTCCCGCCGCGCGCAGTTCCCCGCGCCCCTGCTTTCGCGCCCGTCGCTTTCGCGTCCGTCGCTTTCGCGCCCGTCAGCGCGCAGCGCTGTTGCGTTCCGCAGACCTCTCGCTGCGCGAAGCGTCCAGCATCCCCACCCGCTCGACGACCTTCACCCGCTCGCGGCCCTCGGCCGCGCCGAGGGCCTTCTCGTGGGCGTCCAGGTGGTGCCAGCCCTCCCAGGTGGTGAAGTCGACGCCGCGGGCGCGCAGGAAGTCGAGGACGGCGTCCTCGGCGGGTTCGGCCGCCTCGCGGAGCAGACCCGCGGCGTGGTCGGCGACCAGGCAGGCGACGGTCTCGTTGGCGTCGCCCTTGGTGTGGCCGATCAGGCCGACGGGGCCGCGCTTGATCCAGCCGGTGACGTAGACGGAGGGCAGGTGGGCGCCGTTCTCCTGGACCCGGCCGGCCTGGTGCGGGACGGTCGAGGTGAGGGCGTCGAAGGGCAGCTTGGGCAGTTCGTCGGAGCGGTAGCCGACCGCCCGGTAGACCGCCTGGACGGGCCACTCGCGGAAGGTGCCGGTGCCCACCGTGTTGCCGGTGCCGTCGAGTTCGGTGCGCTCGGTGCGCAGCGCGACGACGCGACCGTCCTCGCCGAGCACCTCGACCGGGTTCTCGAAGAAGTGCAGGTGGATGCGGTGCGGCCGGTCGCCGATGTCGCGGATCGCCCAGTTCTCCAGCGTCGAGGCGACCATGTCGGCCTGCTTGTTGGCGCGCCGGGTGGCGATCGAGCCCTCGTCGTAGTCGATGTCCTCGGGGTCGACGACGACCTCGATGGTGGGGGAGTGGTCGAGTTCGCGCAGTTCCATCGGCGAGAACTTGGCCTGGGCGGGGCCGCGCCGGCCGAACACGTGCACCTCGACGGCGCGGTTCGCGGCCAGGCCCTCGTACACGTTCGGCGGGATCTCGGTGGGCAGCAGCTCGTCCGCGGTCTTGGCGAGGACGCGGGCGACGTCGAGCGCGACGTTGCCGACGCCGAGGACGGCGACCTGTTCGGCCTCCAGCGGCCAGGTGCGCGGGACCTCGGGGTGGCCGTCGTACCAGGAGACGAAGTCGGCGGCGCCGTAGGAGCCGTCGAGCTCGATGCCGGGGATGTTCAGGTCGCGGTCGGCCTCGGCGCCGGTGGCGAAGACCAGGGCGTCGTAGAAGCGGTGCAGTTCGTCGAGCGAGAGGTCGCCGGGGTAGTCGACGTTGCCGAGCAGGCGGACCTGGGGCTTGTCGAGGACCTGGTGGAGGGCGGTGACGATGCCCTTGATCCGGGGGTGGTCGGGGGCGACGCCGTAGCGGATCAGGCCGAAGGGGGCGGGCAGGCGTTCGATCAGGTCGATCGAGACGCCGGGCGCGGCGGCGAGGTCGGACTTCAGCAGCGCGTCGGCGGCGTAGATCCCGGCGGGGCCGGAACCGACGATGGCCACCCGGACGGGGCGGGGCATGGGCAGGTACTCCTGTTCGACTCGGGGCGCGTACCGCTCAGCCTTCCGGCCGGCGGGCGCGCCCGGTACGGTGCTCCGGCTTATGTCGTCATAAGCCGAAACTATGGCCCCCCAAAGTTCCGCCTATGCGGAAACCCCGTTCCCCCAGCATGCACCAGCCCCCGCGCAACCCCCGCGGTCCCTGCTCACTCGTAGCGCAGCCGCAGCGACTCCTCCTCGGCGGCCACCACCTGCTCCAGGGTGAGCGCCGGATCGCCCAGGTGGGAGAGGGTGATCTCGGCCGAGCTGGGCGCCGCGTCCGCGGGCAGCCAGCGTTCGGGGCGCCAGGCGGCCGAGCGCAGCAGGGCCTTCGGGCAGTGCCCGTACACCTCGTCGGCGGCCACCACGATCGCGGTGCGCGGCGGCTTCCCCACCGGGGTCAGCCGGGCCAGCAACTCGGGGTCCTCGCTGACGCAGGCCCGCCCGTTGACCCGCAGGGTGGCCTCCCGGCCGGGGACGACGAAGAGCAGCCCGGCCTTCCCGGTGGCGGCGATGTTGTGCAGGCTGTCCAGCCGCCGGTTGCCGGTGGCGTCGGGGATCGCCAGGGTGTGCTCGTCCAGCACCGCGACGAAGCCGGGCGGGCCGCCGCGGGGCGTGGCGTCGCAGTTGCCGTCGGCGTCGGCGGTGGCGACGAACACCAGGGACGAGCAGCCGATCAGCCGGCGGGCCGCCTCGTGCAGGTGGTCCACCTGCTTGCGCCGCACCATCGCGCTCGGCTGCTCGTACAGGGCCCGCAGGCGGGCCGGTTCGCGGATCGCGTCCGCGGCGAGGGCGTCGAAGATCACGTGTCCCGACGCTACCGCCGCTCACGCCCCCGTCGGCAGGGGGGTCTCAGACCTGCAGCGGCACCGGGTGCACCTCGTCCGCCGGGTGTCCGGTGCGCTCGTGCACGCGCTGCACGGCCTCCCGGGACGGGGCGGAGGACAGGCAGTAGACGGTGCCCGAGTCCGGGTCGGCCCAGGCCTGCCGGAACTCCACGCCCTCCTCGCCCTGCGCCGCGAGGTCCGCCTCGTGCGCGGCCTTCAACTGCTCGGCGGTGATGCCCGCCATCCCGTGGTGGACGTCCATGAACATCGCCATGGCGGATTCAACTCCTCGGCCGGGAGCCCTCCGTACGGAGAACTATTCCCCTCCACGGTGCGCCGCCGACGTGAACCAGGCCACAGGGCACGTCCTTGCGGCCGGACCACCCGCGCGTGCAACAATGTGGATGCAGTACCAGTGACGTTCAGCGCACTCCGGGGTCGGTGAAAATCCGAACCGGCGGTTACAGTCCGCGACCCGTCCGCAGCCAGCGGCCGGTTGACCAGGTGAAATTCCTGGACCGACGGTTAAAGTCCGGATGGGAGGCGTGCGCGGCGGATCAGGCGTGTCATCACCGCGGCCCACCCGAGGGCCGGGGTGCGGAGCAGGACGGCAGCGAACCCGTGCCGGGCGAGGACGCCCAGGCATCCCGGGGGAGCCGCGTCCGGCATGCCGTCCGCAGTCAACTCCCATGAGCCGCCCCGGAGTCCGCGCCCCAAGCGCGAGGAGAACCCGGGTGTTCACCGGCATCATCGAAGAGCTCGGCGAGGTCGTCTCCATCGAGGAGATCGGCGAGTCCTCCCGAATCCGCCTGCGCGGCCCCGTCGTGACGGCCGACGCCCGGCACGGCGACTCCATCGCGGTCAACGGCGTCTGTCTCACCGTCCTCGACGGCAACGAGCAACTCGCCGACCGCAACGGCGAGTTCAGCGCCGACGTGATGCGCGAGACGCTGCAGCGCTCCAGCCTCGGCGTGCTGCGCCCCGGCTCCCGGGTCAACCTGGAACGGGCGATGGCGCTCGGCGCCCGGCTCGGCGGCCACCTGGTGCAGGGGCACGTCGACGCCACCGGCACGCTGCTCTCCCGGGAGCCCGGCGACCTCGACGCGGACGGGAATCCGCGCTGGGAGGTGCTGCGTTTCACCCTGCCGCAGCCGATCTCGCGCTACCTGGTGGAGAAGGGGTCGATCACCGTGGACGGAGTGAGCCTCACCGTCGTCGAGGCGGCCCTCGACTCGTTCACCGTCTCGCTGATCCCCGCCACGCTGGAACTCACCACGCTGGGCGCCAAGCAGGTCGGCGAGCCGGTCAACCTCGAGGTGGACGTCCTCGCCAAGTACGTCGAGCGGCTGCTCGACACCCGTGCCCTGCCCGAGACCCCGGGGAGTTCCAAGTGAGCGCGTTCGGAGACCTGGCCTTCACCGCCTTCGGCGAGCACGTGAAGGTCGCCGACATGACCGGCAACCTGATCGGACTGGCCGGCCTGGCCCTCGGCTGGCGCCGCTCGGTGCTCACCTGGCCCGCCCAACTGCTGGCCGGCGCGGTGCTGATCACCGCGTTCCTCGGCGGGCAGGTGCCCGGCCTGATCGGCAAGCAGGTGATCGTCATCGTCGCCGCCGTCTGGGGCTGGACGCAGTGGAGCCGCGGCCGCCGGGACACCGGCGAGGTCGCGGTGCGCTTCGCCGGCTGGGGCGAGCGGGCCGTGCTGGTGGTCGCCACCGCGGCCGGCACCGCCGCCGTCGCCGCGCTCTTCCACGCCTTCCCGAAGCTGTCCTGGAACCCGCTGCTGGACGCGTACATCTTCGTCGGCACGCTCGCCGCGATGTACGCCCAGGCCCGCGGCTGGGTCGAGTTCTGGTTCGCCTGGCTCGCCGTCGACCTGATCAGCGTCCCGTACTCGTACACCCACGGTTACGTCTTCTCCGCGCTGACCTTCAGCATCTACTTCGTCCTGGTGGTGGCCGGCCTGGTCAGCTGGTGGACGAAGGCCCGCGCGCCCCGGCCCGCCCAGTCCGCCCCGCCCGCCAAGGGAGTCACCGCATGAGCACCGAGCCCGCCGCCCAGCCGCTCGCCCTCGACCCGGTCGAGCGGGCCGTCGCCGACATCGCGCTCGGCCGCGCCGTGATCGTGGTCGACGACGAGGACCGCGAGAACGAGGGCGACATCGTCTTCGCCGCCTCCGCCGCCACCCCCGAGCTGCTCGCCTTCACCGTCCGCTACTCCTCGGGCGTGATCTGCGTCCCGATGACCGGCGCGGAGCTGGACCGGCTCGAACTCCCGCCGATGACCCGGGTCAACCAGGACCGCAAGGGCACCGCGTACGCCGTCTCGGTGGACGCCCGCGACGGCGTGGACACCGGCATCTCGGCCGCCGACCGGGCCCGCACCGTCAAGCTGCTCGCCTCCGCCGGCACCTCGCCCGCCGACCTGACCCGCCCCGGCCACGTCTTCCCGCTGCGCGCGGTCGAGGGCGGCGTGCTGGTCCGCCCCGGCCACACCGAGGCCGCCGTCGACCTGGCCCGGCTGGCCGGCCTCCCGCCGGCCGGCGGCATCGCCGAGGTGGTCAACGACGACGGCACCATGGCCCGGCTGCCCGAACTGCACGCCTTCGCCCGCGAGCACGGCCTGGCGATCATCTCGATCGAGGACCTGATCGCCTACCGCCGCCGCACCGAACTGCACGTCGACCGCGCCGCCGTCACCCAACTGCCCACCGAGCACGGCGAGTTCACCGCCGTCGGCTACCGCGGCACGATCGACGGCACCGAGCACCTGGCCCTGGTGGCCGGCGGCCTGGACGCGGACGGCCGGCTCCCCGACGGCGAGGACGTCCTGGTCCGGCTGCACTCCGAGTGCCTGACCGGCGACGTGTTCGGTTCGCTGCGCTGCGACTGCGGCCCCCAGCTGCAGACCTCGCTGGCCGCCGTCGCCGAGGCCGGCCGCGGCGTGGTGCTCTACCTGCGCGGCCACGAGGGCCGCGGCATCGGCCTGGCCCACAAGCTGCGCGCCTACCAGCTGCAGGAGCAGGGCCTGGACACCGTCGACGCCAACCTCGACCAGGGCCTGCCCGCCGACGCCCGCGACTACTCGATCGGCGCGCAGATGCTCACCGACCTCGGCGTCCGCTCGCTGACCCTGCTCAGCAACAACCCGGCCAAGCAGACCGCGCTCACCGAGTACGGCCTCAAGGTCGCCGCCCGCCGCCCGCTGCCCACCGCCGCGGGCGAGCACAACCTGCGCTACCTGCGCACCAAGCGCGACCGGATGGGCCACGACCTGCCGTGGCTCGACGACGACGTCAAGTAAGCACCCCCGCAAGACCCCTGAACACGCGTCAGCAACGCACGTCAGCAACGCACGTCAGCAACGAGCAGCAACGAACAGAGGAAGACGAACATGGCCGGCCACGGAGCCCCCGTCCTGTCCCCGGAGACCCTGGAGAGCACCGCCGACCTGCGGGTCGCGGTGGTCGCCGCGCAGTGGCACCAGCAGGTGATGGACGGCCTGCTGGACGGCGCCCGGCGCGCCCTGGCGGAGCTCGGCGTGGAGGGCGGCGCCACCGTGCTGCGCGTCCCCGGCACCTTCGAGCTGCCGGTCGCCGCCAAGCGGCTGGCCGACGCCGGCTACGACGCGGTGGTCGCGCTGGGCGTGGTGATCCGCGGCGGCACCCCGCACTTCGACTACGTCTGCCAGGGCGCCACCCTCGGCCTGACCCAGGTGTCGGTGGACACCGGCGTCCCGGTCGGCTTCGGCGTGCTCACCTGCGACACCGAGCAGCAGGCGCTGGACCGGGCCGGGCTGCCCGGCTCCGCCGAGGACAAGGGCCACGAGGCGGTCACCGCGGCCGTGGCCACCGCCGCCGCGCTGCGCGCCCTCGCCAAGGCCCGGGGCTAGTCCCGCGCCGGGGCCCCGGGCCCGAGCCCGCGCCGGGTCCGGGGCCGGGCCTCCGGGGTCGGCCGGCCGTCCATCCGACTGTCCACGGTGCGAAACCGTTTACCGTCCGTCAGCCCGCACCCCGTAAGGTGGGCTCATCATGGCTTCCAAGACATTCGAGGAGCTCTTCACCGAGCTCCAGCAGAAGGCCGCCACCGGCGACCCCGCGACCTCCCGCACCGCCCAGCTCGTGCAGCAGGGCGTCCACGCGATCGGCAAGAAGGTCGTCGAGGAGGCCGCCGAGGTCTGGATGGCCGCCGAGTACCAGTCGCCCGAGGAGGCGGCGGAGGAGATCTCGCAGCTCCTCTACCACGTCCAGGTGATGATGCTCGCCCGCGGGCTGACGCTCGAAGACGTCTACAAGTACCTCTAGTCCCACCTCCATTGATCGCCAACGCGAAGGGTTCGCCTCTCATGCTCCGCATCGCCGTCCCCAACAAGGGTTCGCTCTCGGGTCCCGCGGCGGAGATGCTCCATGAGGCCGGCTACCGGCAGCGCAAGGAGGCCAAGGAGCTCGTCCTGGTCGACCCGGACAACCAGGTCGAGTTCTTCTTCCTGCGCCCGCGCGACATCGCCGTCTACGTCGGCTCCGGCCGGCTCGACGTCGGCATCACCGGCCGCGACCTGCTGCTCGACTCGGCCTCCGAGGCCGAGGAGGTGCTGGCGCTCGGCTTCGCCGGCTCGACCTTCCGGTTCGCCCGGCCGGTCGGCGCCGAGATCGCCGGGGTCCAGGACCTGGACGGCCTGCGGATCGCCACCTCGTACACCGGCCTGGTCGAGCAGCACCTCGCCGAGCACGGCGTGAAGGCCACCGTCACCAAGCTGGACGGCGCCGTCGAGACCGCCGTGCACCTGGGCGTCGCCGACGTGATCGCCGACGTGGTGGAGACCGGCACCAGCCTGCGCAACGCGGGCCTGGAGGTGTTCGGCGACCCGATCCTGGTCTCCGACGCCGTGGTGATCCGCCCCAAGGGCGCCGGCGAGGACGCCGCGGTCGAGCAGTTCCTGCGCCGCCTGCAGGGCGTGCTGGTGGCCCGCCGCTACGTGCTGATGGACTACGACATCCGGGCCGGGAAGGTCAGCGAGGCCGTCGCCCTCACCCCGGGCCTGGAGTCGCCGACCGTCTCGCCGCTGCACACCGAGGGCTGGGTCGCGGTCCGCTCGATGGTGCTCCGCAAGGAGGCGCAGCGGATCATGGACGACCTGTGGGCGATCGGCGCCCGCGCCATCCTGGTCACCAACATCCACGCCTGCCGCATCTGACCCGCCACCGGACGGGGGCCGCCACCCCTGGCCCCCGTCCCCCCTGGAGCCACCCGTGTCCACCGCCACCCCCGTCGCCCTGCCCGTGACCTGGGCGCCCCGCCGCAACCGCGCCGTGCTGTACGCGCTGTGCGCCGTGATGCTGGTGCTGTTCTCCGTGCTCGCCGTGGTGCTGCCGGAGAGCTGGCAGTTCAACGACCGGGTGATGATGGCCTGCTCCGGCGTGCTGTTCGCCGCGGTCGGCCTGATGCTGGCCCGCCCCAAGGTGGTCGCCGACCCCGAGGGCCTGACGGTGGTCAACTTCGTCCGCAGCCGCCGGCTGTCCTGGGCCGAGGTGGTCCGGGTCAACTTCAAGGCCGGCGACCCCTGGGTGATGCTCGACCTCGCCGACGGCACTGCGCTGGCCGCGGTCGGCATCCAGCCCGGCGGCGGCCGCGCCCAGGCCATCGCCGCCGCCCGCAGCCTGCGCGACCTGGTCGAACAGCGCGGCAGCGGCGCCCGGCAGGGCTGACACGCCCCCGGACGGACGGGTCGAACGGGCCCGGAGAAGCGTTCGGGTATCGTCTACGCTGGTAAAACCGCGGCAAAGCCCCACCACAGGTCCGGGCTTCCCGCCTCCACCCGCGACCAGAGGAGTGACACCTCCCCTCGATGGACGACCCGTCCGGTAGTACCAGCGCCGCCACGCACGTTTCCAGCCGGGGAAGGCGGGCGGCCCGATGACCACCGCCTGGCTCCTGCTGCTCGCGGCCTTCCTGCTCATCCTCGCCAACGGCCTGTTCGTGGCCGCCGAGTTCGCGTTCGTGACCGCCGACCGCGGCACCGTCGAACGCGCCGCGGCCGCCGGTGACCGCAAGGCCGCGAGCCTGTCGAAGGCCCTGCACAAGCTGTCCTTCCAGCTCTCCGGCGCCCAGCTCGGCATCACCATCACCTCGCTGGTGGTCGGCATGCTCGCCGAACCGGCGCTCTCCACCCTGCTCGAGCCGGTGTTCACCGCCGTCGGCCTGCCCGACTCGGCGGCCCGCGGCACCGCGGTCCTGGTCGGCCTGGTGCTGGCCACCGTGATCCAGATGGTGATCGGCGAACTCGTCCCGAAGAACTGGGCGATCTCCCGCCCGATGCAGGTCGCCCACGCCGTGGTCGCCCCGCAACGCGCCTTCTCCGCGGTCTGCCGCCCGCTGATCGCCTTCCTGAACGGCTCCGCCGACCGGATCGTCCGGGCCCTCGGCGTCGAACCGCAGGAGGAGCTCGGCCACGCCCGCACCGCCGACGAACTCGTCGCCCTGGCCCGGCACTCCTACCAGGCCGGTGTCATGGACGAGCAGTCCACCGCGCTGTTCGTCCGCACCCTGGGCCTGCGCGAGCTGACCGCCGAGTCCGTGATGACCCCGCGGATCGACGTCGCCGCCCTCCAGGAGGACGCCACCGCCACCGACGTGCTCAACCTCACCCGGGCCACCGGCCTGAGCCGCTTCCCGGTGTACGCCGACAGCCTCGACGAGGTCACCGGCACCGTCACCCTCAAGGACGCCCTCGCCGTCCCCGCCGGGCGCCGCGACCACACCAGGGTCCGCCACCTGGCCGCCCCGCCGCTGCTGGTCCCCGAGACCATGCCCGCCGAACGGCTGCTCGACCTGCTGCGCGGCCGCGAACCGATGGCCGTGGTGGTCGACGAGTACGGCGGCACCGCCGGCGTCGCCACCATCGAGGACATCGTCGAGGAGGTGGTCGGCGAGGTCCAGGACGAGCACGACCCCGCCGACACCCCCGACCTGCGCCCGCTCGCCCCGCGCGACGGCCTGCCGGTCTGGGACGCCGACGGCCGGGCCCGGCTCGACCAGCTCGACAGGATCGGCCTGCACGCCCCCGACGGCCCCTACGAGACGCTCGGCGGCCTGCTCGCCGACCTGCTCGGCAAGCTCCCCGCCGTCGGCGAGCACGCCCACCTGCCCGGCTGGGAGCTGACGGTCACCGCCGTCGACCGGCACCGCACCAGCCGGGTCGAGGTCCGGCGCGTGCACGACGAGGACCACGAGGACCAGGACAACCACCGATGAGCGCCCTGCAACTCGCCTTCTCCCTGCTCCTGCTGCTCGGCAACGCCTTCTTCGTCGGCGCCGAGTTCGCCGTCATCTCGGTGCGCCGCAGCCAGATCGAACCGCTCGCCGAGGCCGGCGACAAGCGCGCCCGCACCGTGCTGCACGCGCTGTCCAACGTCTCCGCGATGCTGGCCGCCGCCCAACTCGGCATCACCGTCTGCTCGCTGCTGCTCGGCGCGCTCGCCGAACCCACCATCGCGCACCTGCTGGAACCCGCCTTCCACGCGCTCGGCGTCCCCGACTCGGCGATGCACCTGCTGAGCTACGCCATCGCGCTGAGCATCGTGGTGTTCCTGCACATGGTGATCGGCGAGATGGTGCCGAAGAACCTGGCGCTGGCCGGACCGGAGAGGGCCGCGCTCTGGCTCGGCCCGCCGCTGGACCGCCTGGCCCGCTGGCTCGCCCCGTTCATCTCCTTCCTGAACGCCTTCGCCAACGGCGTGCTGCGGCTGTTCCGGGTCGAGCCCAAGGACGAGGTCGACTCGGTCGCCACCAGCGAGCAGATGCTGCTGATGCTCACCGACTCCGGCGAGGCCGGCCTGCTCGACGACAGCCGCCGCGAACGCCTGGAGGACGCCCTGGAGATGGGCAGCCGCCCGGTCACCGAGGTGCTGCTCGCCCCCGGGCAGCTGGTCACCGTCGGCCGCGAGGTCACCGGCGAGGAGATCCAGCGCCTCGCGGTGCGCACCGGCTTCTCCCGCTTCCCGGTCGCCGACCGGGACGGCACCGTGCTCGGCTACCTGCACGTCAAGGACTCGCTGGAGGTCGACGACCTCGCCGCCCCGATCCCGGACCGGCTGTGGCGCCCGATCACCGTGCTGCGCTCCGCCCTGCCGCTGGACGACGCGCTCGCCGTGATGCGCCGCGCCGCCGCCCACCTGGCCGCCGTGGTCGACCCCGACGGGCGCCAGCTCGGCCTGGTCGCCCTGGAGGACGTCCTGGAGGAACTGGTCGGCGAGGTGCACGACCCCGACCACCGCCCGCCCGCCGCCACCGCCCGCTGACCCCGCCCGGACGGCCGGACCCCCCCGCCGCGAGGGGGGTCCGGCCGTCCGGCCGTCCGCGGGCCCTCAGGCCCGGCCGTCGATCAGCTCGCCGTACGCCTGGAGCAGGTCCGGCAGCCGCAGCGTCGAGAGGTCCTCCCGGGACGGGGTGCCGCGCTGGCCGGACAGCCGCAGGTCCCGGTAGGCGCAGGACTTCTCGTACAGGGTGCGGATGAACCGGCCGTTGCCGAGCTGGTCGATCCAGCCCTCGGCGACCACGTGCCCGCAGATCGAGGCGAGCTCCTCGGCGGCGTCCACGTCCCAGCCGTCGCCGTCCGCCCGGGCCAGCTGGGCGCCGATCTCGGCGAGCTCGCCGGGCCGGTAGGACGGGAAGTCGACCCGGGTGGTGAAGCGCGAGTTCAGCCCCGGGTTGGTGGCCAGCAGCCGGTTCATCCCCTCCGGGTAGCCCGCCAGGATCACCACCAGCCGGTCCCGGTTGTCCTCGGCCCGCTTGAGCAGCACCTGCAGCGCCTCGTCGCCGTACGCGTCGCCCTTGCTGTAGCCGGAGTTGGCCAGCGAGTACGCCTCGTCTATGAACAGCACGCCGTCCAGCGCCGAGTCGATCAGCTCGTTCGCCTTCACCGCGGTCTGGCCGAGGAACTCGCCCACCAGGTCGGCGCGTTGGGCCTCCACCAGGTGGTCGCCGGAGAGCAGGCCGAGGGCGTGGAAGACCCGGCCGAGGATCCGCGCCACCGAGGTCTTGCCGGTGCCCGACGGGCCGGAGAAGACGAAGTGCCGCTTCGGCGGCTGCACCGGCAGCCCCCGGTCGGCGCGCAGCCGGGCCATCCGCAGCTGCGCGGACAGCGCCCGCACCTGGCGCTTGACCGGGTCGAGGCCGACCATCTCCTCCAGTTCGGCCAGCGCCTGGTCCAGCTCCAGCCGGGCGGCCGGCGCCGGGTTCGGCCCGGCGGGCGGGATCGCCTGCGCCACCGGCCAGTTGCCCAGCCGGGGCGCCGGCGGCGAGGCGCCCGGGGCCCGCTCGGCCAGCTGCGCCCGGCCCGGCTCGGCCGCCCCCGGCCCGTCGTCCTCCTCCGCGCACGCCTCCTCGCTCACCCCGCCGGACCCGCCGCGGGACTCCGGCTCCGGCCCGGCCGGCGGCGCGGGCACCGCCGCGCCCCGGTACTCGCCGAACGCCTCGCCGTCCAGCAGCCCGTCCTCGGCGGCGATCGCCGCGAGCCGCTGCTCGGTGTCCATGAACGCCGGGTCGGCCCGGTGCACGGCCCGGTACAGCGGCAGCGCCGCCGCGCTGCGCCCGGCGCCCTCGTACGCCCGGGCCAGCCAGTAGCGCAGCTCCTTGCGCTGCGGCTGCTCGGAGCGGCAGCGGGCCAGCGAGGCGGCCAGCGGGCGCTGGGCCTGCGCGCACATGTCGAGGCGGACCCGCGCCATGCCCGCGAACAGGCCGGCCTCGATGCCCAGCACCGGGTCGTCCAGCAGCCGGTCGGTGTCCCGGATCAGTTGCTCCCAGTCCTTGAGCAGGTAGGAGCGGCAGGCGTGCAGGAAGCGCACCGCGGGCTCCTGCTCCGGGGCCGGACAGGCCGTCAGGGCCTGCTCCAGCTCGGCCAGGTGGCGGCCGTCCAGCCAGTGCGAGGCGTGCGCCAGCGCCAGGTCCTGCGGGGTCTCCAGCACCGGCTGCACCCACCAGCCCAGCCAGTACCAGGAACTGAGCGGGCGGCGGTGGCGCTCGCGCTGCTCGCCGAAGCGGTCCCGGTGCCGGTGCATCGCCAGCAGGGCGCCGGCGGTGTCGCTGCGCAGCGCGTGCAGGCCGAGCCAGGCGTCGGCCATGCCCGGGTCGACGTAGACCGCGGCCCGGAACTCCTCCTCCGCGCGGGCGTACGAACCGGCCGTGTAGGCGTCCATGGCCCGCGACCAGGCGCGGTCGGCGTCCGGATCCGGACCCGCCGCGGCGGAACCCTTGCCGCCCGAACTCTCCACCGTCACTGACGCCCCCCGCCAGACCTCGGGGCGCTCCTCTGCGCGCCTGCGTGGCATGGTACCGGCGCGGCGCTGATCCGTAAGGGTGCCGCGCGGCTCGAATGGCGCGGGAGGGGCGGGTCCCGGCGGGCGGCGCGGAGGGCAGGACGGCGCCTCCGGCTCACGGGGGAACAAGCCGGAGACGCCGTGTCTGTGGTTGCGGATTCAACTGATTTCCGCGACAGGCAGAACTTAAATCCTGATGATGTCGCAGGTCAAGAGCGGTTCACGCGGTTCACTCAGGGTGCTCCCGACGATCCGCCCGGTGACCCCGTCGACCCGCACCGCGGCCTGCGGACGGCTCGGGTCCGCCGCGAAGTGCGCGTCCTCCGCACGCGACCAACCGGCCCAGAACTCGGCCAGTTCCGGACCGTCCCGCAACTGCCCGCGGGCCCGGGCGGCGGCCCGTTCCAGCTCCATCCACAGCAGCGCCGCCAGGTGCGGGCGCACCGCCCGCCGGCCCGCGCCCACCCCCTCCAGCAGCACCACCGGCGCCACCGGCACCGCCCGCTCGGCGGTGAAGGCCCGCGCCGTCCAGTCGTACACCGGGTGCCGGCCCGCCTCCCCGCGCGCCAGCGGCTCCAGCACGCCCGCGCGCAGCCGCTCCGTCCAGCCGAACGGCTCCCGGTGGGTGGCCAGGTCGTCCAGGTGCACCACCGGGGCGCCGCCGAGCGCGGCGGCCAGCCGGCCGGTGAACGTGGTCTTGCCGGAGCCCGCGTACCCGTCCACCGCCACCAGCCGCACCGGCCCCAGCGAGGGCGGCAGTGCGAGCAGGCCCGCGGCCAGCGCGGGCAGGTCGGGGAGGGCGGTGTCCATCCGGCCAGGGTACGCGGCCGCTTCCGCCCGGTCGGCGGGCGTTCCGGCGGGCGTTCCGGAGGGCACCGCGGGCGGCGCCCCGCCGGACGTCGGACCGCCCGGGGCGGTCCGGTTCCTCGGTCGGGCCCGGGACCGGGCCGGGTTCGGGCCGGGTTCGGGCCGGGTTCGGGCCGGGTTCAGGCCGCGCGGCGGTCGCGCTGCGCGGGCACGAAGACCCGCACCGGGCGGTGCGCCCCGGCGTGCGAGAACGGCTGGGTGCGCCAGTCCAGCGCGGTCGGCAGCGCCACCAGGTTGGACTGGCCGTCCTGCTCCGGCTGCTCCTCGCACTCCGGCAGGTCGGCGGTCGGCGCGCCGGTGCCCCGGCAGATCGCGGGCTGGAAGGGGTTCCACGCGGAGGTCAGCACCGCGTGCTGGGGCAGGCGCTCCTCGTCCCCGATCAACGCGATCGGGCGGTCGCACTCCGGGCAGTGCACCCGGACGATCTCCCAGGTGTCGGCCGCGCCCGGGTCCGTCCCGAAGGACGCCTCGGGCGCGCCGGGTTCGTCCTCGACGTCGGAACGCAGGTCGGTGGAAGGCATGGTGATCCCCCTCGGATCGGGCCGGAACCTCTCGTCGTCCGGGCCACCAGCAGCACTTCCCAGTGACGGGACGTCATAACCCTGCACTGCGGCGCACGGTGATGCATTCCTTGTGTTCCTCGCCACATTCCGTTGGCATGTGCCCCCCGGATGCGCCCCCCCGCGAGCTGTCTGCACGGCCCACCCCCGATCGAGTAGGTTGACGCCTTGTGGAGGAACTCGACCAGCGCATCGTCCAGCTGCTGCTCCAGGACGGACGGATGAGCTACACCGACCTGGGCAAGGCCACCGGCCTGTCCACCTCGGCCGTGCACCAGCGGGTGCGCCGCCTGGAGCAGCGCGGCGTCGTCCGCGGCTACACCGCCATCGTCGACCCCGAGGCGGTCAACCTGGCGCTCACCGCGTTCATCTCGGTCAAGCCCTTCGACCCCAGCGCCCCCGACGACACCCCGGAACGGCTCGTCGGCCTGCCCGAGATCGAGGCCTGCCACAGCGTCGCCGGCGACGAGAACTACATCCTCAAGGTCCGGGTCCCCGGCCCCGGCGACCTCGAGGACCTGCTGGCCCGGATCCGCACCGCCGCCGGCGTCTCCACCCGCACCACCGTGGTCCTCTCCACGCCCTACGAGGCGCGCCCCCCGAAGCTCTGACCCCGGTGTCCGCAGTGCGAGACTGGACGCCATGACCGAACGCACCGACCGGACCGTGCTGCTGCGCGGCGGCAACGTCTACAGCCCCGCCGACCCCTTCGCCACCGCCATGCTGGTCGAGGGCCAACACGTCGCCTGGGTCGGCAGCGACGGAGCCGCCGAGGCGTACGCCGACACCGTCGACGAGATCGTCGAACTGGACGGCGCCCTGGTCACCCCCGCCTTCGTCGACGCCCACGTGCACGCCACCTCCACCGGCCTCGCCCTCACCGGCCTCGACCTCACCGACTGCGGCTCGCTCGCCGAAGCCCTGAACCGCACCGCCGCGTTCGGCGCCTCCTTCGCCGGCGGCGCCCTGATCGGCCACGGCTGGGACGAGACCCGCTGGCCCGAGCACCGCGCCCCCTCGCTCGCCGAACTCGACGCCGCCGCCGGGGACGTCCCGCTCTACCTCTCCCGCACCGACGTCCACTCCGGCCTCGCCACCAGCGCGCTGCGCGCCCTCGTCCCCGGCCTCGACGCGCTCCCCGGGCACGACGCGACCGGCCCGCTCACCCGCGACGCCCACCACGCGGTCCGGCAGGCCGCCCTCGCCCACCTCACCCCCGTCCAGCGCCGCGACGCCCAGTACGCCACCCTGCGCCGGGCCGCCGCCCTCGGCATCGGCACCCTGCACGAGTGCGCCGGCCCGCAGATCTCCTCCGCCGAGGACCTCGCCGCGCTGCTCGCCCTCGCCGCCGAGACCGACGGCCCCGAGGTGTACGGCTACTGGGGCGAACTCGGCCCCGAGGGCGTCGAGACCGCCCGGCGCCTCGGCGCGGTCGGCGCCGGCGGCGACCTGTTCGTCGACGGCGCGCTCGGCTCGCACACCGCCTGCCTGCACGACCCCTACACCGACGCCGACCACACCGGCACCGCCTACCTGAGCGCCGCCGAGATCGCCGACCACGTCACCGCCTGCACCGAGGCGGGCCTGCAGGCCGGCTTCCACGCCATCGGCGACGCCGCGATCGGCGCCGTCGTGGAGGGCGTCCGGGCCGCCGCCGACAAGCTCGGCCTCGACCGGGTCAAGGCGATGCGCCACCGGGTCGAGCACGCCGAGGCCCTCACCCCCGAGACCCTCGCCGCGTTCGCCGAACTCGGCCTCACCGCCTCGGTCCAGCCCGCCTTCGACGCCGCCTGGGGCGGCCCCGACGGCATGTACGCGGCCCGCCTCGGCGCCGACCGCGCCGCCGCCCTCAACCCGTTCGCCGCGATGCTGCGCGCCGGCCTCCCGCTGGCCTTCGGCTCCGACGCCCCCGTCACCCCGCTCGACCCCTGGGGCACCGTCCGGGCCGCCGCCTTCCACCGCACCCCCGAGCACCGGATCTCGGTCCGCGCCGCCTTCACCGCCCACACCCGCGGCGGCCACCGGGCGCTGGGCCACGACGCCGACGGCATCCTCGTGCCCGGCGCGATCGCCTCCTACGCCGTCTGGGACACCACCGACCTCGTCGTCCAGGCCCCCGACACCCGCATCGCCGGCTGGTCCACCGACCCCCGCTCCGGCACCCCCGGCCTCCCCGACCTCACCCCCGGCCACCCCCTCCCGCTCTGCCTGCGCACCGTGGTCCGCGGCCGCACCGTCCACCGGCACGACTCCTAGGCCCGGACGGGGGGTTCAGGAGGCCGGTGCGGCCAGGTAGTCGCCGTGCGCCAGGTCCTCGAGCAGGGTCGGCCCGGTGGGGGTCCAGTCGAGCAGCCGCCGGGTGCGGGAGCTGGAGGCCGGCCCGTCGAAGGCGTAGGCGGTGGCCATGAACGGGCTGACGAAGTGGGTGGCGGCCTCCTCGGGGGTCAGCGAGCGGGTGGGCAGGCCCAGGCCCCGGCCGATGGCCTGCGCGACGCTCCGCAGCGGGACGCCGCTCTCGGCCACCCCGTGCAGGACGCTGCCCGCGGGCGCCCGTTCGACCGCGAGCCGGAACAGCACCGCCGCGTCGCGCCGGTGCACGGCGGGCCACCGGTTGGCGCCGTCCCCGACGTAGGCCGAGACGCCGCTCTGCCGGGCGGTGGCGACGAGCATGGGGACGAAGCCGTGGTCCCGGGGGCCGTGGACGGTGGGGGCGAGGCGGACCACGCTCGCGCGCACGCCCCGGGCGGCGAGGTCCAGGCAGGCCCGCTCGCCCGCGATCCGGAAGGCGGCGATCCCGGCCGGGTCGGGCGCGTCCTGCTCGGTGGCTTCCCGGCCCGCGGGCAGCACGAGGGTGCCCGAGGTGACGACGAGCGGCTTCCCGGAGCCCTCCAGCGGCCGGCCCAGCGCCTCGATCGCGCTCCGGTCGCGCCGCGCCATGTCGGCGAGGTCGGAGAAGTCGCCGCCGTAGGCCATGTGCAGGACGCCGTCGGCGGCCCCGGCGCCGCGGCACAGGCTGTCGAGGTCGTCCAGCGAGCCGCGGTGCGGCACGGCGCCCAGTGACTCCAGCCGGGCGGCGGCCGCGTCCGAGCGGGCCAGGCCGGTGACGGTGTGGCCGGCCGCGAGGAGTTCGGCGACGACCGCGGGCCCGGTCTGGCCGGAACCGCCGGTGACGAAGACGTGCATGGAGCACCCTCCCGTTTAATGTCAGTGACTGGCGCTACGCGGCGCCGCCGCCGAGCCTAGGTAGCGCCAGTCACTGGCGTCAAGAAGCGCCAGTGACTGGCGCGTGCGCTATCCTCTGGGCGTGCCACGGAGCGGAGCAGAAGCGCGCGGCCGCCTCCAGCAGGCGGCCTTGGAGCTGTACCGGGAACGCGGGTTCGACCGGACCACGACGGCCGAGATCGCCGCCCGCGCCGGCGTCAACGAGCGCACCTTCTTCCGGCACTTCCCGGACAAGCGCGAGGTGCTCTTCGACGGCGAGGCCGACCTGCGCGCCGCGCTGGTCCGGGCGGTGGCCGAGGCGCCCGACGGCCTGCGGCCGCTCGAAGTGCTGCTGCGCGCCTTCCGGGAGGCCGAACCGATCCTGGAGCGCAACCGCCCCTTCGCCGAACCGCGCCTGCAGGTCATCGCGGCCACCCCGGCGCTCCGCGAACGCGACCTGGCCAAGGCCGCGGCCCTGGGCGAGGCCCTGGGCGAGGCCCTGCGGCAGCGGGGCGTGCCCGGCCGGCCGGCCCGACTGGCCGCCGCGACCGGCTGGGCCGCCTTCCACCAGGCGGTCCAGGACTGGATCGACGACCCCTCGCCGGGCCTGGAGGCCCACCTCCGCCGGGTCTTCGCCGACCTGCGCGCCCTCTGCGCGGACGACGCCCCCGCACCGGCCCGGCCCCGCGGCTGAACCCCCGCGGACGTTCGTCCAGGACCCGGCAGCACCGGACGGCGGTGCGGGCGGCGCTGCCCGCCCTGGAGGCGGCCGGCCACCACGTGGTCGACACCGCGCTGCCGCTGCCGCCGGCCGAGGAGCCGGTCGGCGCGTTCACCACGCTGTGGAACACCGGCGCGGCCGGCGTCCCGCTCACCGACCCGGACCGGGTCGAGCCGCACGACCGGGCGCTGCGGGACGCCGCGCCCGCCGTCGACTCCTGGGCGTACGCGCGCAGGACGTGCTGAGCGCCCAGCGGCTCTCCCGGGGCCTGGTGGAGGGCTTCCGGGCCGCCTTCGACCTGCTGGTCACCCCGACCATGGCCTGCCTGCCGCCGCTGATCGGCGCCTGGCGGGCCGGCACTGCCGAGGACCCGCTGGCCGCGGTCCGCACCTCCTGCCCGATGGGCGTGTTCACCTCGGTGTTCGACATCACCGGGCAGCCCGCGCTCTCGCTGCCGCTGCACCAGGACCCGGCCACCGGCCTGCCCGTGGGCGTCCAGCTGGTCGCCGCACCCTGGAGCAGGCCCTGCCCCGGGCCGGGCGCCGCCCGCCGGTCGGCCGCTGACGGACCGTCGGCCGCACGGGGCGGCCGGGGGAGTGAGGTACCTTTCCTGGGACGTCGAACGAGGTGGAACGCGCGTGCGCCCCCTCCCCGGCGGAGACGACCCCGAGGTAGAGAGGTGGTGCGCCCAGGTGGCACTGCCCGTTTCGCAGGAGCAGCCGGTGGCCGAGGAGGACGCGGAGCCGCCGGCGCCCGTGCGGGGCAGCCGCAAGGCGTGGTGGGCCCGGACGGGGCTGGCCGCGCTGTCCGGCCTGGCCCTGGCGTTCGCGTTCCCGCCGTTCGACGTGTGGCCGCTGTCGATCCTCGCGGTGGCCGCCCTGGCGGTGCTGACCCGCGGGCAGCGGGCCCGGCACGGGGCCTGGCTGGGCTTCGCGTTCGGCGTGCCGTTCTTCGTGGTGCTGCTGTCCTGGCTGCGCCCGGTCGGCTGGGACGCCACGGTGGGCCTGTCGCTGATCGAGGCGCTGTTCCTGGCCCTGATGGGCGCGGGCACGGCGCTGACCTCGAAGCTGCGGGGCTGGCCGCTGTGGGGCGCGGTGCTCTGGGTCACCCAGGAGTGGATGCGCGACCGGCTGCCGTTCGGCGGCTTCCCGTGGGGCCGGCTGGCGTTCGCCAACACCGCGAGCCCGTTCACGCCGCTGGCCGCGCTGGGCGGCGCCCCGCTGGTGACCTTCGCGGTCGCCGCCGGCGGCACCTTGCTGGCCTGGGCGGCGCTGAGCGCGGCGCGGGCCCGGCGCACCGACACCGACCTGCCGTGGCGCACCGCGGTCGGCGTGGTGGGCGCGGTCGCGCTGGTGCTGGTCGGCTACGCGGTGCCGGTGCCGACCTCGGCGGACGACACGGTGAAGGTCGCGCTCGTCCAGGGCAACGTGGACCGGCCCGGCATGGACTTCCTGGGCCGCCCGATGGAGGTGCTGGACAACCACGCCACCGCCACCGAGAAGCTCGCCGCCTCGGTCGCCGCGGGCGCCACCGCCAAGCCGGACGTGGTGATCTGGCCGGAGAACGCCTCCGACCTGGACCCGTTCACCGACCCGGCGGCGTTCGCCCGGATCGACGCCGCGGTCAAGGCGGTCGGCGTGCCCACCCTGGTCGGCGCGCTGGTCGACGGCCCCGACGAGCAGCACGTGCAGAACGAGGGCATCGTCTGGGACCCGTCCACCGGCCCCGGCGCCTCCTACACCAAGCAGCACCCGGTGCCGTTCGGCGAGTACGTGCCGTTCCGCACCGAGCTGTCCAAGGTGATCAGCCGCCTGCAGCGGGTCGCCCGGGACTTCTACCCCGGCGACCACAACGGCGTGATGCAGCTGGGCCCGGCCCGGATCGGCGACGTGATCTGCTTCGAGGTGGCGTACGACGAGATCGTCCGGGACACCGTCAACCAGGGCGGCCGGGTGATCGTCGTGCAGACCAACAACGCCACCTACAACAACACCGGGCAGACCGAGCAGCAGCTGGCGATGTCCCGGCTGCGGGCGGTCGAGCACGGGCGGGCGGTGCTGATCGCGGCGACCAGCGGCGTCTCCGCGGTGATCGCCCCGGACGGCACGGTGCAGCAGCGCACCGGCGAGATGGAGCAGGCCGTGCTGAACGCGGTGGTGCCGCTGCGCGACGGCAGGACCGTCGCCGACCGGGTCGGCGCGGTGCCGGAGTGGACGCTGGCCCTGGGCGGCGTGCTGGCCTGCGCGTTCGCGGTGGCCGGCGGGGTGCGCCGGCGGAAGGCGCAGCGCGCCGCCTGAGCGGGCGCGGGCCGACGGTCCCGGAGCCGCTGCCGAGGAACACGGCGGGCTCCGGGGCCGTTGTGCTGGGTGGTGCCGTGGACGCGGCCGGAGAGGCCGGCTGCCGCGGAGAGCACCGCGATGGAGTGGATCCGTACCGTGTCCCAGCAAGCAACCCCGGCCCGCCCGGCCCGCCGAGGCCGGCTCGCCCGAACCGTGCCGCTGCTGATCGTGGCCTGGCTGGTGCTGGAGATCTGGCTGGTCACGGTGGTGGCCGGCTGGATCGGCTGGTTCCTGACGCTGCTGCTGCTGGTCGCCGGGGTGTTCCTCGGCGGGACGGTGATCAAGCGCGCCGGGGCGCGGGCGTTCCGGGCCGCGGTCGAGCTGTCCAAGGACCCGCAGTCCGCGCAGCCGCAGACCGGCACCTCGATGACGGTGCTGGCGGGCATCCTGCTGATGGTCCCCGGCTTCCTGTCCGACCTGCTGGCGGTGACGTTCCTGCTGCCGCCGACCCGCGCGGTGTGGCGGGCCGTCGGCCGCCGGATCGCCGGCTCGGCGCTGCGCTCCACCTCCCCGGTCGGCGCGGACCGGTTCGCCGACGCGGTGCGGCTGCAGGAGCAGCTGCGGATCCACCGCCCCGACGGCAAGGTCGTCCAGGGCGAGGTCGTCGACCCGCCGGCCGGCCCGCGCGGCCCGTCGGGTCCGTCCGGCCCGGACACCGGGTACCGCCCGCCGATCGCCCCCTGACGGACCGTCCGGCGCTCCCCGGTGCCGAGAGCGCCGGAGGAACGCCGCCGAGAACGCCGAAGGGCCCCGGGGGGAACCGGGGCCCTTCGGCAGTGGTGCAGGTCGTGCGGCGGAAGTCCGTCCGTCAGGCGGACTTGCGCGAGTCGCGCGGGTGGATCGCCAGGTTCATCCCTCCGGAGCGCAGGACGGCCAGGCGCTCGGCCAGGACCTCCTCCAACTCCTCGCGGGTCCGGCGCTCCATCAGCATGTCCCAGTGGGTGCGGGTGGGCTTGGTCTTCTTCTCCTCCGGCTCCTCGCCGTCGAGGAGCGCGGCCTCCTGACCGCAGAAGCGGCATTCCCACACCGAGGGGATCTCGGCCTCGACCGAGAACGGGACCTCGAATCGGTGTCCGTTCTGACATGCGTACTCGACGGTCTGGCGGGGTGCCAGGTCAATACCGCGGTCGGTCTCGTAGCTGGTCGCCCCGAGTCGCGTGCCGCGGAGAGCTCGCTCGCTCATGAATCGTGCCTCCCGGGCTTCTTGCCCACAGGACTAGTGGTCGCTGTCTTCGTCGCTGGGTCCAACGCTCGACCTCCGACGAAGATTCCCGTCCGGGACATACGTCGCCTGTCGTGCCGCCCCTGTTTGTACCCATGGTCGCCCGTTTTGTCACATCTGAGCGGTGTTATCACCCGGCGTGTCACATTTTGTGCACTTATGGTCCGGCGAAGTCCGCCGGGGCGACCGGCCCTCCCGACGGACGTTCTTACCAGACCGGGCGGGCCCGGCCCGGCGCGGCCTCCCCGGCCAACTCCCCGGCGGGCTCCCCGGCCGGTTCCCCGAGCGACTCCCCGAGCGGCTCCTTGGCCAGGTTCGCCGGAGCCGGCGCGGCGGCCGGCACGGCCGCCTCGGTGCGGGTGTCGCGGTGCGGGAGCAGCGCGACCACGGCGTCCCGCAGCGGGGCCGGGGCGTCCTCGTCCAACGGGTCGACGGTGACCGGGACCTGGAGCCGGACCGGGGCCGCGGTGCCGATCCGGGCGTAGCCGCGCCCGGGCGGGGTGTGCGCGGCGGGCGCGATGTCCAGCGGGCCGCCGAGCGCGGCCGCGCCGGAGTCGGCGGTGACCGGGCCGAGCACCACCCGGGTGCGGGTGCAGGTGCGGACGGTCGCCGAGACCCGGTCCCGGGCGTCCAGCGCGTCCACGAACACCACCGTCACCCGGGCCGCGCGGCCGTGCCGCAGCGGCACCTCCAGCAGTTCCTGCGGGTCGGTGCGGCCCTCGGCGTGGGCGAGTTCGGACAGTTCGGTGAGGCGGTCGAGCAGGATCCACAGCGGCCGGGTGACGTCGGCGGGCGCGGCCAGCCCGTGGTGCCGGGCGGCGTTCAGCGCGACCAGCCGGCGCTCGGTCTCCTGCGCGCACCACTCCAGCGCGGCGAGCGCCCCGTGCAGGCTGGTCTCCACGGTGTGCACGCCCGGACGGTTCACCAGGCAGGCGTGCTCGCCGGTGCTCGCCCCGTCCACCACCACCAGGTCGCCGTGCGGCAGCGCCTGCAGCGCGATCGAGCGCAGCAGCGTCGAGGTGCCGTGGCCGGGCGCGCCCAGTGCCAGCAGGTGCGGCTCGGCCGAGCGCGGCCCGACCCGCCAGATCACCGGCGGCTGCTGCTCGGTGACGCCGCCCTGCTCGACCGGGATGGTGCGGTGGCTGCCCGCGCCGTCGGTGAAGCCCAGCACGATCTCGCCCGGCGCGGTGACGAAGCGCTGCGCGGCGATGTCGGCGGGCAGCGGGGACAGCGCCGCCACCCGCAGCCGGTTGGACTCCTCGTCCCAGTCGAAGCGGTACTCCCGCGAGCGCCCCGCCTTGCCCTGCACCACCTGCTCGATCCGGGCCCGGGCGGCGGGCTCGGTGTCGGTGAAGTACGCCGGGTAGGCGATCTCCAGCGCGGCCAGCCGCCCGTCCGGGTCGAACGCCCACTCGCTGAACGCCGACTTCCACTCGCCGTCCACCCGGTACAGCGCCCCCGGGTCGTCGTAGCCGCCGAAGTACGGGGTGAGCGCCGCGTACAGGGCGGGCAGCTTGACGTCGGCGGCGTCCGGCTCGGGTGCCGCCGGGGCCTTGGGGCTGCGGCCGACCCAGGCGGCGGAGGCGACCAGGGCGACGATCGCCAGCAGCGGGCCGTGCGGCAGCAGGAAGACGCCGAGCACCACGGCCGCGCCGACCAGCAGCGTCGGGCCGCGCCGCTCCTTCGGGGTGGCCGCCCAGCGGGCCTTGGCCCAGTCGGCGTGGCGGCGCAGGCCGCGGCCGATCAGGGCCAGCGGCGCGAACACGTCGGCGGCGTGGTCGCCGGCGCTGCGGGCGAGGTCGCGGCCCCGGGTGAAGTGGCGGGTGAGGGACATGCGGGCTCCGGAGGGCGGGGAGGGCGGGGAGGGTGGGGAGAACGGGGAGGCGAGGGCCGGTGGCGGGGACGGGGACCGGCCGGGGGAAGGGCCGGGAGCTGACGGGGGATCAGCTCCCGGCTGGCAGAAGGCCCGGGGCGGTGGGATGTCCGCGCCCGGGCCGTGAGGAGCAGGGACCGCTCAGAACTTCAGGCCGCCGATCAGGCTGGCCAGGCTCGCGCCGCCCGCCTGGATGCTCGGGGCGATCGAGGAACCCGCGACGTAGAAGCCGAACAGCGCGCACACCAGGGCGTGCGAGATCTTCAGCCCGTCCCGGCGGAAGAAGAGGAAGGCGATCACGCCGAACAGGACGATGCCGGAGATGGAGAGAATCACGGGATTGCTCCTCACGAGGGGCGGGGACAAGGTGACAGAAAGTGCCTCAATGGTGACAAAAAGTAATAGATGATGGGGTGCGGCAAACGGGTGGATCTCACCCGGGCACCCGGATCGGCGGTATACGTCCCGCAGTTCGACGGTGCACAGGGCCAGTGGATCGCACCGGCGCACTCAGGCGTCCCCGCGCGGGGCGCAGCCGCGCCCCGCACACCCGGAATTCGCCCGAACGGCCGTGCCGCACCACGCCGTACCGGTCCGCGGGGGCGTCCGCTAGCGTTCGCGGTGGCACGACCAGGACGAACCGCGGCCCCCGGGCCGCGCACCCGGAAGGCGGAACACCCCTCATGACCGACCCCACCGCGCGGGCCGACGGCGCCCCGCAGCCCGACGAGGACGTCATCGCCCTGGCCGGCCGGCTCTTCGACGCCGCCCGCACTGGGGACGCCGCGCTGCTCGCCGCCTACCTCGACGCCGGCACCCCCGCCAACCTCACCAACGACCGCGGCGACACCCTGCTGATGCTCGCCGCCTACCACGGCCACGCCGCCGCCGTCACCGCCCTGCTGGAGCGCGGCGCCGAGGCCGACCGCGCCAACGACCGCGGCCAGACCCCGCTGGCCGGCGCCGTCTTCAAGGGCGCCACCGAGGTCGTCGACGCCCTGCTCGCGCACGGCGCCGACCCGCGCGCCGGGGCGCCCTCCGCGCTGGACGCGGCCCGGATGTTCGGCAAGGACGAGCTGGTCGCCCGCCTCACCCGCGCCTGAGCGCCCCCTCCCGCCCCCGGACACCTGCGCACCGCGGGCCGGGGGCGGGCCCGTACCCTTGGGCGCCATGGAGATCCGCACCACCGGCTTCGGACACCCCGACGCCCAACAGCTCGCCGCCGAGGTCCAGCAGGAGTACGTCCGCAGGTACGGCGACGGCGACCAGACCGCCATGCACACCGACCACTTCGACCCGCCCGCCGGGCTGTTCGTGATCGGCTACCAGGACGGCCGGCCGGTGGCCTGCGGCGGATGGCGGGCCAAGGAACGCGACGAGGACGGGCTGCGCGACGGCGACGCCGAACTCAAGCGGATGTACGTCGTCCCCGACGCCCGCGGCCGCGGCCACGCCCGCGCCGTGCTGCGCCACCTGGAGGCCGCCGCCCTCGCCGCCGGGCGCACCCGGCTGGTGCTGGAGACCGGCACCCTGCAGCCCGAGGCGATCGCGCTCTACGGCTCCGAGGGCTACGCCGAGATCCGCAAGTTCGGCTACTACAAGGACCACGAGCAGAGCGTCTGCATGGGCAAGGAGCTCGCCGCCGTTCCCGCGGCGCAGCCCCGCTGACGTGCGGCGGCTGTAACTTTCTTGACCACAGGGCCAGTTGGGGCGGCCGCGGACCCGGAGCACCGGGCCGCGGCCGCTGCGTGTTTTCCGTCTCCCGCCGCAGGTCGGGGCGGTGGGTGTCGAAGGACAGTCGAACGTCCGTCGAAATTTTCGGAGCCGGGCAAGTAGCAGCGGTCGGCGGCCGGCCGCGGCGCTCCGTTGCCGGTGGCGCGCGGGCGGCCGTACGGTCCGTGCACCCCACCCACCCCTGGAAGGACCCACCATGGCTGCACAGTTGCGCGCAGCTCGCCGGCCCGGGCGCGCCCTCGCGGCACTGGCCCTCGCCGCCGCCGGCGGACTGCTGGCCGCCGCCACCGTCGGCAGCGGACCGGCCGGCGCGGCCGGCACCACCCTGCGCGACCTCGCCGAGGCCAAGGGCAGCTACTTCGGCACCGCGCTGACCCAGTCCAACCTGAACAGCTCCACCATCACCGCCATCGCCGGCACCCAGTTCGACATGGTCACCCCCGGCAACGAGATGAAGTGGGACACCACCGAGTCCTCCGCCGGGAACTTCAACTTCGGCCCCGGCGACCAGATCGTCTCCTTCGCCAAGGCCCACAGCATGCGGGTGCGCGGCCACACCCTGGTCTGGCACAGCCAGCTGCCCAACTGGGTCAGCAGCCTGCCCACCGCCCAGGTGCAGGCCGCGATGGAGAACCACATCACCACCGAGGCCACCCACTACAAGGGCCAGGTCTACTCCTGGGACGTCGTCAACGAGCCCTTCAACGAAGACGGTTCGCTGCGCACCGACGCCTTCTACAACGCGATGGGCTCCGGCTACATCGCCGACGCGCTGCGCACCGCGCACGCCGCCGACCCGAACGCCAAGCTCTACCTGAACGACTACAACATCGAGGGCCTGGGCGCGAAGAGCGACGCCATGTACCAGCTGGTCTCCTCGCTCAAGCAGCAGGGCGTGCCGATCGACGGCGTCGGCTTCGAGAGCCACTTCATCGTCGGCCAGGTCCCCAGCACCCTGAAGGCCAACATCCAGCGCTTCACCGCGCTCGGCGTGAACGTCGCCATCACCGAGCTGGACGACCGGATGCCCGTCCCGGCCAGCGCCGCCAACCTCGCCCAGCAGGCCACCGACTACGCCTACGTGGTCAACTCCTGCCTGGCGGTGAGCGGTTGCGTCGGCGTCTCGCAGTGGGGCGTGGGCGACCCGGACTCCTGGATCCCGGGCTTCTTCTCCGGCTACGGCGCGGCCACCATGTACGACGACAACTACCAGCCGAAGGCCGCCTACAACGCGGCGGTGACGGCGCTCGGCGGCAGCACCTCCTCGCCGTCCCCGTCGTCCTCCTCCTCGGCCTCGCCGTCGCCGTCCTCTTCGCCGTCCTCGTCGCCCTCCTCCTCGCCGTCGGTGCCGCCGACCGGCGCGGCCTGCAAGGTCAGCACCCAGGTCAGCGCCTGGAACACCGGCCTGACCGAGAACGTGACGGTCACCAACACCGGCGGCAGCGCCGTCAACGGCTGGAAGCTGACCTTCACGCTGCCCGGCGGGCAGAGCGTCACCAACGCCTGGAACGCCACCGTCAGCCCGGCCACCGGCCAGGTCAGCGCCGTCAACCTGGCGTACAACGCGGCGATCCCGGCCGGGGGCTCCACCACCTTCGGCTTCCAGGCCAACCACACCGGCAACGCCGCCGCGGCCGGCGGCTTCGCCCTCAACGGGGTTTCCTGCACGGCCGGTTGAGCCGAACCGGGTGAGAGCACCCAGGGAGCCGGGTGAACTCTCCCGGAGAGGCTGAACCGGTGGGCCGCACCGGGCGGAACGACCCGAACGGGGCCGGGCCGACCGGAGCCCGGGGCGGCCGGACCGGGCCGGGCGGACGCGGGGCCGTGCCATGGGGGCGGTTCCGCGGCCGTCCGGTCCGCTCGGTGACCGGGCGCCCGTACGGGTGGCGCCCGGCGGCGCGGTGCGGGGCGGTGCGGCGCCCCCACCGCGCTCTTTCGTGTTCGCGGCGCGCGGCGCGGCGTGGCGCGTGGTGCGGGGGTGGGGTACGGGGTGCGGGGTGTGGCCGGTGGCGGGCGGAAAATGTCTGGCGGCGGGTAGTGCGGTGGGGCAGGGTGGCGGTCGATGGCAAACGAGAACGAGAACGAGACCGCGGAGACGGACGCCGGGCCGGGTGCAGCGGCGGATACCGGGACGGACGAGGCCGGGGTGCTGGGGCCGGTCGTGCAGCGGCTGGCCGGGGTCGGCGGGATCGTCGGGGTCTGCCTCGGCGGCAGCCGGGCGCGCGGTACCCACACTGCCGGGTCCGACTACGACCTCGGCCTGTACTACCGCCCCGGGCAGCTCGACACCGGCGCGCTGCGGGAGGTGGCCGCCGAGCTGGGCGGCCGGCCGGTGGAGGTGACCGAGCCCGGCGGCTGGGGCCCCTGGGTGGACGGCGGCGCCTGGCTGGACATCGGCCCGGCCCGGGTCGACTGGATCTACCGGGACGTGCAGCGGGTGCGCCACTACGCGGCCGAGGCCCGCCACGGCCGGTACGTCTCCGGCCAGCAGCCCGGCCACCCGTACGGCGTGCCGTCCTACGCGTACGTCGGCGAGCTGGCGCTCGCCCGGGTGCTGGCCGACCCCGGCGGGGAGCTGGCCGCGCTGCGCGGCGAAATCGGCGCGTTCCCGGCCGAGTTGACCCGGACGCTGGAGGCCGACGCGGCCTGGGAGGCCCCGTTCGCGCTGGCCAACGCGCGCAAGGGGGCCCGGCGCGGGGACGCCGGGTACGTCGCCGGGTGCCTGTTCCGGGCCGTCGGCCTGCTGGTGCACGCGCTGCACGCGCGGGCCGGGCAGTGGCTGGTCAACGAGAAGGGCGCGATCGCCTCGGCCGGCCGACTGCCGTGCGCGCCACCGGAGTTCGAGCGGCGCGCGCAGGAGCTGTTCGCGCCCGGCGGCACCGACCCGGCGAGCCTGGCGGCCGTCCTGGACCGGGCCGAGGAACTGGCCCGCGAGGTGCTGGCCGGAGCGGAAGGAACCCGATGACAGTCACCGAACTCGCCACCCCCAGGCTGCTGTTGCGCCAGTGGCAGGACGAAGACCTGGACCGGTGGGCCGAGTTGAACGCCGACCCGCAGGTGCGCCGGTACTTCGGCACCCTGCTCGACCGGGAGCAGTCCGCCGGCTCGCTCGAGCACTTCCGGACCGAACTGGCGCAGCGCGGCTGGGGCTGGTGGGCGGTCGAACTCCGTTCGGAGCGCCGCTTCCTGGGCTTCGCCGGGCTCGACCCGGTCGACCCGGAGATGCCCTTCGACGGCGTCGAGGCCGGCTGGCGGCTGCACCGCGACGCCTGGGGCCACGGCTACGCCACCGAGGCCGGCCGGGCCGTCCTCCGGTACGGCTTCGAGGAGTTGGGCCTGACCGAGATCCTGGCCGTGATCGCCGCCGGGAACACCCCCTCGCGGGCGGTCGCGGAACGCCTCGGCATGGTGCACGACCCGGCCGCCGACTTCCTCGACCCGAGCGTCCCGCCCGGCCCGCAGCAGCACGCGGTGCTGTACCGGCTCGCGAAGAGCTGACGGAACGTCAGTTTTTCTTGTCTCCTTGGTGGTTGTCTGTAGTCAGGAGATGGTGGGTGCGGCGCACCAGGGTGGTGAACCGGTCGGGGTCGGTGAGGCTGAGCAGGTGCCCGCCCCGGGTGTGGAACAGGCGGGCCGGGGTGCCGGCGGTGCGGGTGGCGGCGAGGAAGCGCCGCTCGTCGGCGCGGAACGGCAGGTCGGTGCGGCCGTTGAGGTAGAGGGTCGGGACGGTCAGTCCGGCCGCCATGGCGAGGAAGTCGTGGCGGCGCAGCTCGGCGACGCCCTGGGTGAGGGCGGGCAGGTGGAAGCCCCCCGCGAGGACCGCCTCGGCGGACTCCGGCGGGAGCATCCGGCGCATCGCCCGGGCCTGGAGCCGCGCCGAACGCTCCGGCCCCAGCAGGTCGCCCAGCCGTCCGGCGGTGGCGTACGCGGCGGCCAGCGGGCCGGTGGTGCGGGCGGTGCAGCCGTGCAGCAGGACCGCGTCGACGTCCTCGGGGTGGCGGACGGTGTGGGCCAGCGAGGTGAACCCGCCCAGGGACAGGCCGGCCAGCAGCGGTCGCCGCCCGGTTGCCGCACGGGCCTCCCGGACGGCCAGGCGGACGGCGTCGACGGCCGCGTCCAGGGTGAACGGCCGTGCGGCGAGGGCGCCGTGGCAGGGCAGGTCCGGCGTGCTGACCCGGAAGTCCGGGGCGAGGCGGCGGGCGTGCGGACGCCACATGGTGGCGGACAGCCGGATGCCGTGCACCAGGACCAGCGGAGGAGCGGTGTCCGGGCCGAACACGGTCAGCCCGGGGGCGATCTGGCGTCCGGTCACGGGGTGTGCTCCGATCGGTCGGGGGTGGGGAGGGGGCGGGGGCGGTTCCCGGACCGTAGTGTGGTGCTGCGTGCTGCCGGTCGGCCGGGTGGTCCTGTGTGGCGGTTACTCCGGGTCGGTGGTGTGCTGTGCCGCCGCCGTGAGCATGTGCTCCTGGATCAGGCCCAATACGTCGGCCGCGTGGCCGAGTTGCTCCGGCGGGGTGGCGTCGAAGGTCTCGGCGAGCAGGTCGCAGCGGGCGGACCGGACCAGGGCCAGCGCCCGGCGGCCCTCCTCGGTGATCGCGATGACGCCGGATCGGCCGTCGGCCGGATCGGTGCGGCGGCTGACCAGCGCGTCGGCGCGCAGCCGGCGCAGTTGCAGGGAGGCCGTCGAGATGTCGATGCGCAGGCACTCGGCGATGTCGGAGACCCGCATCGGGCCCGCCGCCTCGAAGTGCTCCAGCAGTCGCAGCGAGCTGGACGGCATGTCGAACCCGGAACGGCGGGCCACCTCGGTGCGGATGTGCCTGCTCTCGCTCCACCGGACCAGCGCGGACAACGCCAGCTCCAGTCGGGCCAGTTCGCGGGCCACGGCGGACGGTGGAGTGGGGGTTGCGGTCACCCGCCCAGCCTACCGGGCCGGCCGGCTCCACCTTGGACAGCAGGTAACTCGCCTGCTGGGCCTGCTGGTTGCCCCGCACGCCCGCGAATGCTTTGATGCATCAAAGCATTTGGCGCCGGGAGGGGAACGAGCCATGGCCACAGCAGTGATCACGGGTGGGACGGACGGCATCGGCCGCGCCCTCGCCACCGCCTACCTGGAGCGCGGGCACCACGTCCTGGTGGTCGGCACCGACCCGGCCAAGGGCGAGGCGTTCCGGGCCGACGCCCACCGGCGCGGCGCGGGCGGACGGGCGCACTTCCTCACCGCGGACCTCAGCCTGGTCGCCGAGAACCGCCGTCTGATCGCCCACGTCGCCGCGCACCACCCGGCGGTGGACGTCCTCGTCCTGGGGGCCCGCTACCACCGTTCCACCAGGGCCGAGACCGCCGACGGCCTGGAGAGCAACTTCGCCCTCTTCTACCTCAGCCGCCACCTGCTCTCGCACGGCCTGCTGCCCCAACTGCGGCGCTCCGCAAGCCCCGTGGTGCTCAACTTCGGCGGCGCCGGACTGGCCGGCCCGGTCCGCTGGGACGACCTCCAGCTGCGCCGCGACTACCCCGGCACTGGTGCCCTCGGTCACGGCGGGGCCCTGTGCGACCTGCTGGCCGCCCACCTCGCCCACCTGCACCCCGACGTGCCCCAGGTCGTCAACCACCCCGGCGTGGTCGCCACCAGCTTCGCCGGCGAGTACGACCCCGCCACCGCCGCCCACGTCGACCGCCTGCGCGTCCACGGCAAACCCGTCACCGAGGCGGTCGCCCAGATCCTCCCCCACCTCGACTCACCCTCCGGCCCCCTCACCGCCGTCCTGGAGGGCCGCCGCGTCCCCACCGACACCCCCGCCTTCGACCCCGCCGCCGCCCGGCGCCTGCACGCGGTCACCGAGCAGCTCCTCGCCGCGCTGCCGGGTGTGGTTGAGGATCAGGAGGGCGGTGCGGTGACGCGGTAGGCGGGGGATGAGCCGCTGGAAGTGGAGGGCGGCCTGCACGTGGTCACCGAGCAGTTCCTTGCCGCGCTGCCGGCCCCCGCCCGGGTGTGTGGGTGGGGGCCGGTGGGGGCGGCGGGGGTG
>NZ_JOGH01000051.1:0-41275 GCF_000721345.1 Kitasatospora sp. NRRL B-11411
ACCCCGGCCGCGGCCCGGCCGCTCCGGCATTCCCCCCGGAGGGAACCACGGTCCGACCTCCCCGCACCCCTCCCTCACTGCCCGCCCTGCAGCAAGCCGACCCCAGCCACAGCCCGCCCGCTCCGGCATAGCCTCCGGCCGTCCCCGTCCTCTCCTCCCCTCGACCACCCGCAGTAGCAGCCCCGGCCGATTCCCGGCCATGGCCCGCCCGCTGCGGCGTAGCCTTCGTGCATGGCAGAGAGCAAGGTGGCGAAGGTCGGGCGGAAGAAGCCCGAGACGCATCTGGGGATGGTGCGGCGGGCCCGGCGGATCAACCGCGAGCTGGCGGAGCTGTACCCGTACGCGCACCCGGAGTTGGACTTCGACGGGCCGTTCCAGCTGCTGGTGGCGACCGTGCTGTCGGCGCAGACCACCGACCTGCGGGTGAACCAGACCACGCCGGCGCTGTTCGCGAAGTACCCGGCGCCGGAGGACCTCGCGGCGGCGGTTCCCGAGGAGCTGGAGCAGATCATCCGGCCGACGGGTTTCTTCCGGGCCAAGGCGAAGTCGCTGATCGGCCTGTCGATCGCGCTGCGCGACCGTTTCGGCGGCGAGGTGCCGCGCAAGCTGGAGGACCTGGTCACGCTGCCGGGCGTGGGCCGCAAGACCGCCAACGTGGTGATCGGGAACGCGTTCGGAGGGGCGGGCATCACCGTCGACACCCACTTCGGACGGCTGGCCCGCCGCTTCGGCTGGACGGCCGAGGAGGACCCGGAGAAGGTCGAGGCCGACGTGATGGCGATCTTCCCGAAGTCGGAGTGGACGATGCTCTCGCACCGGGTGGTGTTCCACGGCCGCCGGGTCTGCCACGCCCGCCGCCCCGCCTGCGGGGCGTGCCCGATCGCGCCGCTCTGCCCGTCGTACGGGGTCGGCGAGACCGACCCGGAGCAGGCCCGCAAGCTGCTCAAGTACGAGCTGGCCGGGCAGCCCGGCCAGCGCCTGCGCCCCCCGGCGGACTTCCCGGGCGAGGCCGCGGCCCGCGCCGAACTGGCCGCCGGCCACCCGCTGCCGGACACCGATCCGCAGGCCCTGCCGACCGCGGAGGAGGCTTCGTGACGACGTTCCCGACCCCGCCGGTGCTGCACCGGGACGGCCTGCCGCAGTGGCTGCTGCCGGTGCGGGAGGCCGCCGAGCGGGCGGTGCCCGAGCAGCTGAGCCGGTTCCTGCCGCCCGCCGAGGGCGGCCGCCCGTCGGCGGTGCTGATGCTGTTCGGCGAGGGCCCGGCGGGGCCGGACCTGCTGCTGATCGAGCGGGCCCGCAGCCTGCGCTCGCACGCGGGCCAGCCGTCCTTCCCGGGCGGCGCGCTGGACCCGGAGGACGGCGACCCGGCGGGCAGCGGCCCGCTGGCGGCGGCGCTGCGCGAGGCGGTCGAGGAGACCGGCCTGGACGCGGCGGGCGTGCAGCTGTTCGCCCGGCTGCCGGCCCTGTACATCCCGGTCAGCGGGTTCGTGGTGACGCCGGTGCTGGGCTGGTGGCGGGAGGAGTCGCCGGTCGCGGTGGTCGACCCGGCGGAGACCGGCGCGGTGTTCCGGGTGCCGCTGGCCGAGCTGACCGATCCGGCGAACCGGGCGAAGCTGCGCCACCCGTCGGGCTTCACCGGTCCCGCGTTCCAGGTGGCCGGCCGCCTGGTGTGGGGCTTCACCGCCGGGGTGATCGACCGGGTGCTGCACTTCAGCGGCCTGGAGCGCCCCTGGGACACCCGCCGCACCGTCGAGCTGTCCGAGGAGGCCGTGACGCTGGCCCAGCGCCACGGCTCCTGAACCCCGCGCACCGCTCACCGCCCGAGCGGCGCCATGGTCGACACGGTGTCGCCGTTCTCGTACGAGTCCCAGTCGGTGGTCACCGAGCTCGCCGCCGACCCGATCACCCCGAGCACCAGGTAGATCACCAGCAGCGCCTTCGCGGCCCCGGTCAGCACCAGCGGCCGGGTCGCGGAGCGCACCGGCTCGGAGTCGGCCGGGTCGCCGAACACGGCCTTGGGGTAGGCCGCGGTGAGCATCATCAGGTACGCCTGGAACCGCATCCGGTAGCGCAGCACCGCGGCGGTGGCCTCGAACAGCGCCTGCGGCATCCGCCCGAGCACCAGCACCACCAGCCAGCTGATGAAGGACACCGCCCACCAGCCGGTCTGCAGCAGCCCCTGGACGATCGCGGCGGGGATCGCCAGCAGCAGCCGGAAGAACACCGCGAGCCGGTTCAGCGGCCCGCCGGCCCGCAGCTCGATCCGGACGGGGTGGTCGGCGGCGTCGAACCGGAACGGCGGGTAGCGGTCGGTGACGAGCAGCAGGGAGGCGTAGACCCGGGTGTCGTACGCCAGGTACCCGCTCAGCCAGCCGGCCGCGAACCGGGGCAGCCGGCCGGCGAACAGCGCGCCGAACCAGCCGATCACCACGACCACGAAGGCGACGATCGACAGCAGCCACAGCACCACGTACTGCGGGACCAGCAGCAGCAGGCGCAGCAGCACGGTGAGCCGGTTCTGCGGGCCGGGCGGCGGGATGTCCAGGGCGGGCTGGAACTCGGTGCGGTCCACGACCGGTACGTCCCACCTGGGTTGTTCCATGGTTCGGCTCCCTGTTCCCCGGTCGGCTGAGCGGAAGGTCGGATGGTCAGACCGTCCCAACCGCCCCGGCCGCGCTGCCCGCCGGACTGACCCGATCGGGCGACGGCCGGGGAGCGCTGTCCCCCGCCCGGCGGGACATGGGAGGGTGTTCGGGTGAACGTCCTGGATCTGCTGTTGATCGCCGCCGCGCTCGGCTTCGCCGTCTCCGGCTATCGGCAGGGGTTCGTGGTCGGCGCGCTGTCGGTGCTGGGTTTCCTGGGCGGCGGCCTGGTCGCCGTCCAGTTGCTGCCGCTGCTGCTGCGCCACCTCTCGCCGGGCACCACCGCCTCGGTGGTGGCCGTGGTGGTGGTGATCGTGCTGGCCGCGGTCGGGCAGGCGGTCACCACGCACTTCGGGTGGAAGCTGCGCGGCCGGATCGGCCGGGCCAAGGTGAAGACCCTGGACGCGGTCGGCGGCGCGCTGGTCAACGTGCTGTCGATGCTGCTGGTGGCCTGGCTGATCGGTTCGGCGCTGGCGGGCACCTCGCTGCCCACCGTCTCCAAGCAGGTCCGCAGTTCGAAGGTGCTCAGCACGGTGCAGGGCGCGCTGCCCGCCGACGCCCCGAACTGGTTCTCCGACCTCAGCCAGGACCTGGCCCGCAACGGCTTCCCGCAGGTGTTCAACCCGTTCGAGCAGGAGCCGATCACCGAGGTGGAGCCGCCCGACCCGGAGCTGGCCAACAGCCCGGGCGTGCTGCGGGCCAAGGGCTCGCTGGTGAAGGTGCTGGGCACCGCCGCCTCCTGCGGCAAGACCCTGGAGGGCTCCGGCTTCGTGTTCGCCCCGCACCGGGTGATGACCAACGCCCACGTGGTGGGCGGCGTCGACGAGCCGACCGTGCAGATCGGCGGTGCCGGCCAGCTCTACGACGCGACGGTGGTCCGCTACGACTGGCAGCGCGACATCGCGGTGCTGGACGTCCCGAAGCTGAACGCCCCGCCGCTGTCCTTCGCGGGCGAGGCCCGCTCCAACGACTCGGCGATCGTCGCGGGCTTCCCCGAGAACGGCTCGTTCAACGTCCAGCCCGCCCGCATCCGCGGCCGGATCCAGGCCAACGGCCCGGACATCTACCACCGCGGCCAGGTCGTCCGGGACGTCTACTCGGTGCGCTCGCTGGTCCGCCAGGGCAACAGCGGCGGCCCGCTGCTCACCCCGGAGGGACAGGTGTACGGGGTGGTGTTCGCCAAGTCGCTGGACAGCTCCGACACCGGTTACGTGCTGACCTCCGCCGAGGTGAAGGACGACGTCACGCAGGGTGCCACCGCGAGCGGGAAGGTCAGCACCGAGGGCTGCGCGCTGTGACCGCCCGCTCGGCGAACACACTCTGACGGTCCGTCCGCCGGGCCTGGTAGCGTCGGCCGAGCTCACCCGAACGGCCCAGCCGGGCCGCCATGGACAGGAGCCCCACGGGAGGTCGGACACACGTCATGATGGGTCACTCGCACGCGGTCAGCGGCGCTCTGCTGTTCGCGGCCACCGCGCCGTTCGTCCCACCGCTGATGGGCATGCACCTGCACCCGGCCGACGTGCTGATGGGCACCGTGCTGTGCGCGGGCGCGGCCCTGCTGCCGGACCTGGACCACCACGACGGCACCATCGCCAACTTCCTCGGCCCGGTCTCCAAGCTGCTGTGCCGCTTCGTCGCCTGGGCCTCCGGCGGCCACCGGCACGCCACCCACTCGCTGCTGTTCGTGGCGCTGATGGGCGGCGGCAGCTGGGCCGGGATCACCTTCCTGGGCCGGTACTTCACCATCGGCCTGACGTTCTTCCTGCTCGCCATGGCGATCAAGGCGCTGCGCCTGCACCCGCCGGGCCACGGCGCGGCGTCCTGGGCCACCGTGGTCGGCCTGGCCGCGCTCGGCACCTTCGGCATGCTCACCTGGCTGCCGAACGCCCCGGGCTGGCTGCCCTACGCGGTGGCCCTGGGCACCCTGGCGCACCTGCTCGGCGACTGCCTGACCAAGCAGGGCTCCCCGCTGCTGTGGCCACACAAGGAGCGCTACGAGATCGTGCTGATCAAGCGCACCGGCAACGACATGGAGACCAAGATCCTGGTCCCGGTGATGACGGTGGCGACGTTCGGGCTGCTGCTCTGGTCGACCGCGATCTCGCCGACCGTGCTGAGCTGAGCCGGCCCGCCGGACGAACGGCCGGGGCCCGGGCGGAGGATCTCCGCCCGGGCCCCGGCCGTTCGCACCCGTCGGGCGGGTTCACCCCTCCCGGCGGAGCCGGGCGCCGACCCAGCGGGCGCGCCGTCCGATGATCTTCGGAATGCCCAGCCGGTACCCCGCGCTGCGTGGCGTCCGCTCGGCGGGCTCGTAGGGCCACTCCGGCTGCGGCACGTGCTGCTGCGAGCTGCTGCTGCCACGGCGGCGTCGGCGCGGCTGGGCTTCTCGATCGGGCATCCAGGTCATACCGGAGGGATTCCCCCGGCCCGGCCGGAGTAACCGCCGCCGGGCCCTCCTCCCGGCCTATGCGTTTGTCATATGAACGCGGCCAACTGGGCCGGAGCGGCGGCCGGTTGGACCGCCCCCGCTCAACGCCCCTCGTGCCGCCGGACCCACTCGATCAGCTCCGCGGTGAACTCCTCCGGAACCTCCTCGTGCGGGAAGTGCCCGACCCCCGGCAGCAGCCGCCACCGGTACGGCGCGGACACGTACTCGCCCGCCCCCAGCGCCGTCCGCGACAGCAGCACCGGATCGGAGGCGCCCTGCACGTGCAGCACCGGCGCGGTGATCTGCTTCTTCATCCGGCGCGCGAACTGGATGCCGTCCGGCCGCGCCATCGACCGCATCAGCCAGCGGTACGGCTCGATCGAGCAGTGCGCGGTGCTCGGCACCCGGATCGCCGCGCGGTACGCCGCCACCGCCTCCGCGGACAGCAGGTTCGGCCCGGTCCAGGCCCGCAGGTACTCGCCGACCAGCGCCCCGTCGTCCGCGACCAGCCGGCGCTCCGGGATCCACGGCCGCTGGAAGCCCAGCACGTGCTCGAACGCGGCGATCTGCTTGCGGTCGGTCAGCAGCGCCCGGCGCAGGTGCCGCGGGTGCGCCGCCGAGACCACCGTCAGGCTGCGGATCACCGAGGGGCGCATCACCGCCGCCACCCAGGCCAGCGTGCCGCCGGTGGCGTGCCCGACCAGGTGCGCCTGCTGCTCGCCCAGCGAGCGGATCACGCCGGTGACGTCCAGCGCCAGGTTGCCCGGGTCGTAGCCGCGCGGGGTGCGGTCCGAACCGCCCATCCCGCGCAGGTCCAGCGCGACCGCCCGGAAGCCCGCCTCGGCCAGCGCCGTCAGCTGGTGCCGCCACGCCCACCAGTACTCGGGCCAGCCGTGCACCAGCAGGACCAGCGGCCCCTCGCCGAGCTCGGCGATGTGGAAGCGCGCGCCGTTCGCCGCCAGGTCCCGGTGCGTCCACGGCCCGGCCGAGCGGACGCTCCACGGCTCACCGGGCAGGGGCGGCACGGGCCCGGGCGCGGTCTCATCCACTGGCTTCTGGTCCAACGACATACCCGCAGCCTGTCACATCCGCACCCCTCGCACCCGCCCGGCGCTCACGCCCGCGCGCAACCGTTACCGGCCGGTGCTCACTGGATCCGGCCCAGCGCCCGGTCGATCTCCTCCTTGGTGGCCGGCCGGGGCTTGGCGTTCTTCAGCACCTGGGCGGTGGCCTGGGCACCGGCGATGGTCCGCTCCGGCTTCCGGACCTTCTTGAAGTACCGGACCATCAGGAACGCCAGCAGCAGCGCGATCAGCACGTACGCCCCGCCGACGATGGCGAACGACCAGCCGGTGGTGATGCCCAGCGCCTGCAGGCCCCAGGCGAAGGCGAAGGAGAACATCGGGATCGACGCCAGCGCGACCACGCCCGCCACCACGCCCGCCGCGGTGCCGATCCCGCCGCGCACCACGTCGGCCTTGATCTCGGCCTTGGCCAGCGCGATCTCGTCGTGCACCAGGCTGGACAGCTCGGCGGTGGCGTCGGCGAACAGCTCGCCGACGGTCCGCTCGCCCTCGTGCGGGGTGCGGCCGTTCGAGGGTGCGGCTCCTGCGGCCATCGGGAGGTCTCCGTTCGAGGGGCTGGGTGAGGCGTCCTGAGAGGGTGTCACACGCGGGTGTGTCAGCTCAGATCATGCCCCTACCGGCGAGTCGGGCACCACTCCGGGTACCCGCCCGACGGCGTGTCACCCCTGCCGTTGGTACACATCGGGGATGCCGTCGCCGTCCTCGTCCCGGTTCTCCTCGTCGTACAGCTCCCGGTAGTGCCGGTTGCGCCGCTTCAGCAGCAGGGTGCCGACCACCGCGCAGGTCAGCGAGCCGACCAGGACGGCCTCCTTGCACAGCTCGGCCAGCGCCGCGTCGTCCGGGAAGGCCAGGTCGCTGATCAGCAGCGACACGGTGAAGCCGATGCCCGCGACGGTGGCCAGCGCCACCATGTCGGACCAGGTCAGCTGCGGGTTCAAGGTGGCCCGGGTGTAGCGGGCGGCCAGCCAGGTGCCGCCGAAGATGCCCACCGACTTGCCGACCAGCAGGCCCAGCACGATGCCCAGCGGCGCCGCCTCGGTGAACACCTTCCCCAGCGACTCGGCCGACACCGGCACGCCCGCCGCGAACAGCGCGAACACCGGCACCGCCAGCCCCGCCGACAGCGGCCGCACCAGGTGCTCGATCCGCTCGCCGGGGGACTGCTCCTCGCCCTCCTCGCGGTGGCAGCGCAGCAGCAGGCCCATCGCCACGCCCGCCACCGTCGCGTGCACCCCGCTCTCGTGCATCAGCGCCCAGATCACCACCGCCAGCGGCACGAACAGCCACCAGCCGCGCACCCCGCGCCGGTGCAGGAACCAGAACAGCACCAGCCCCGCCAGCGCCGCCCCCAGCGCCCAGAACCTGATCCCGGACGAGTAGAAGACCGCGATGATCAGGATGGCGATCAGGTCGTCCACCACCGCCAGGGTCAGCAGGAACGCCCGCAGCGCGGACGGCAGGTGACTGCCCACCACCGCCAGCACCCCCAGCGCGAACGCGATGTCGGTGGCCGTCGGGATCGCCCAGCCCGCCGGGTGCCCGTTCGGCGCGGCCAGGTTGACCGCGGTGAACAGCACCGCCGGCAGCAGCACCCCGCACACCGCCGCCACCACCGGCAGCAGCGCCGCGCTCGGCGTGCGCAGCTCCCCGGCCACGAACTCGCGCTTCAGCTCGATGCCCGCCACGAAGAAGAAGACCGTCAGCAGCCCGTCCTGCGCCCACGCCTCCAGCGGCAGGTCCAGGTGCAGCCCGCTCGGCCCGACCGTGTACTCCAGCACCGCCTCGTACGCGTGCGGCCAGACGTTCGCCCAGATCAGCGCGCAGGCCGCGGCCACCAGCAGCAGCACGCCGCCGACCGTCTCGGTGCGCAGCGCGTCGGTGAGGTAGCGGCGCTCGGGCAGCGACAGCAGGCCGAGGAAGGGACGGCGGTTGTCGGACGACGGGCTGGCCACGGCGGGGACCTCCTGGGGCGGGCGGCATGCGGACACACGGGTGGTGCAGTGCCGACCAGACTTCCCGGCGCGCCTCAGGTTCTTGATGATTCCTTGACATCCTACGGCGCGTGACAAGCGGGCAATCGGTTCGTCCCACTTTATGGGGGTTCCGGGGCGGGCCCCGGCACGCTGACCCGGATGGGTTCGGCCGGATGCGGACGACCCGCCGGGTTCCTAGGGTCGGCGGCAGAAGCGGGTCGCCACCCCGGCGGCCCGCTCCGTCATGGAGGAACCGATGCCCAGTCAGGAAACCGAACCCATACCGGTCCAGGCCGTGGGTCCCCGAGCGGGAGGAGACGTGGGCGCCGACACCGCCCAGCCTCCGTTAAGCGACCCGGACCTCGAACACCTGCTGCGCCCGCTGTTCGCCGCCGGCGCCCCCGAGGGCGGCCTCGCCGTCGCGGTGATCCGCGGCACCGAGCGCACCGTCGCCTGCCGCGGCTACGCCGACCGGGCCGGGGAACGCCCGGTCCGGGCCGACACCCGGTTCGAGCTCGGCTCGGTCACCAAGACCTTCACCGGCCTGCTGCTCGCCGACATGGTCGCCCGCGGCGAGGTGTCCTACGACGACCCGATCGACCGCTACCTGCCCGCCGAGGTCCTGCCCGGCTACCCGCACGAGCGCCCGATCACCCTGCTGCACCTGGCCACCCACACCTCCGGCCTGCCCCGGCTGCCGGTCGGCCTCGCCCCCGCCGCGGTGCCCCGCTGGTTCACCAGCCCGTACGCCACCTTCAGCGCCGCCCACCTGCTGCGCGCGCTGCCGCGCACCCCGGTCCGCGGCACCCCCGGCACCCGGGTCCGGTACTCCAGCCTCGGCGCCGGGCTGCTCGGCCTGGTGCTGGAACGGGCCGCCGGGCAGCGCTACCAGGAGCTGCTCACCGGGCGGGTCTGCGAACCGCTCGGCCTGATCGACACCTCCTGCGGCACCGGCCGGGACGAGACCACCGGCTACCGGCGCGGCCGCTGGATCCCCTCGTTCAAGGTCCCGGCCCTGCCCGGCGCGGCGGCCCTGCGCTCCACCGCCGACGACATGCTGCGCTACCTCCAGGCCCACCTGGCGGTGGACGCGGTGCCGATCCCCGAGCGGACCGGTGCGGCGGCCAGCCTGCGCACCGCGCTGCGCGAGGTCTGCCTCCCCCGGGTCGCCCGGCGCGGGTCCGGGCTGCGGATCTGCCTGAGCTGGCACCACCGCCCGGACGCGGAGGCCGAGGTGGTCTTCCACAACGGCTCCACCGGCCGCTGCACCGCCTTCGTCGGCTTCGACCGGGCCTCGCAGACCGGCCTGGTCGCCCTCGCCGGGCCGCTGGCCACCGGGCGGCGCCGGTTCGCCCAGACCGCGTACGACACGCTGCGGGCGCTGGCCCGCTGACCCGCGCACCGCACGGGACGGGCCCCGATCCGCAGCACGCGGATCGGGGCCCGTCCTTTCTGGCCTGCGGTGATCAGTCCTCGGAGCCGGCGGCCGGCAGCTGGGACTGGATCAGGTTCATCACCGAGGAGTCGGCCAGCGTGGTGGTGTCGCCCACCTCGCGGCCCTCGGCGATGTCGCGCAGCAGGCGGCGCATGATCTTGCCGGAGCGGGTCTTCGGCAGCTCCGAGACCACCTTGATCTGCTTCGGCTTGGCGATCGGGCCGAGCGTCTTGCCGACGTGGTTGCGCAGCTCCGCGATCAGCTCCGCGCTGTCGGTGGCGGTGCCGCGCAGGATCACGAAGGCCACGATCGCCTGGCCGGTGGTGGCGTCGGTGGCGCCGACCACCGCGGACTCGGCGACCGCGGGGTGGCCGACCAGCGCCGACTCGACCTCGGTGGTGGAGATGTTGTGGCCGGAGACCAGCATCACGTCGTCGACCCGGCCGAGCAGCCAGATGTCGCCGTCCTCGTCCTTCTTGGCGCCGTCACCGGCGAAGTAGCGGCCCTCGAAGCGCGACCAGTAGGTGTCGACGTAGCGCTGGTCGTCGCCCCAGATGGTGCGCAGCATGGACGGCCACGGCTCGGTCAGCACCAGGTAGCCGCCGGAGCCGTCGGGCACCTCGCGGGCCTCGTCGTCCACCACGGTGGCGGCGATGCCGGGCAGGGCGCGCTGGGCGGAGCCGGGCTTGGTCTCGGTGACGCCCGGCAGCGGGCTGATCATGATCGCGCCGGTCTCGGTCTGCCACCAGGTGTCGACGATCGGGGTCTTGCCCGCGCCGATGTGCTCGCGGTACCAGACCCACGCCTCGGGGTTGATCGGCTCGCCGACCGAGCCCAGCACCCGCAGGCTCGACAGGTCGAACTGGGCGGGGATGCTGTCGCCCCACTTCATCCAGGTGCGGATCAGGGTCGGCGCGGTGTAGAGGACGGTCACGCCGTACTTCTGCACGATCTCGAACATCCGGCCCTGGTGCGGGGTGTCCGGGGTGCCCTCGTAGATCACCTGGGTGGCGCCGTTGGAGAGCGGGCCGTAGACGATGTACGAGTGGCCGGTGACCCAGCCGATGTCGGCGGTGCACCAGTAGACGTCGGTCTCCGGCTTGAGGTCGAAGACCGCGTTGTGGGTGAAGCTGGCCTGGGTGAGGTAGCCGCCCGAGGTGTGCAGGATGCCCTTGGGCTTCCCGGTGGTGCCCGAGGTGTACAGGATGAACAGCGGCTGCTCGGCGTCGTGCGCCTCGGGGGTGTGTTCGGCGGACTGGCCGTCGACCAGCTCGTGCCACCAGACGTCGCGGCCCTCGGTCCAGGCCACCTCCTCGCCGGTGCGGCGCACGACCAGGACGCTCTGCACGCCGTCGACCTTGGTCAGCGCCTCGTCGATGGCGGGCTTGAGCGCGGACGGCTTGCCGCGGCGGTAGCCGCCGTCGGCGGTGATGACGACCTTGGCGTCGGCGTCCTTGATCCGGGAGGCCACCGCGTCGGCCGAGAAGCCGCCGAAGACCACCGAGTGCGCCGCGCCGATCCGGGCGCAGGCGAGCATCGCGACGACCGCCTCGGGGATCATCGGCAGGTAGACGGCGACCCGGTCGCCCTTGGCCACGCCGAGCTCCTGCAGGGCGTTGGCGGCCTTGGAGACCTCGTCCTTGAGCTGCGCGTAGGTGATGGCGCGGCTGTCGCCGGGCTCGCCCTCGAAGTGGATGGCGACCCGGTCGCCGTTGCCGGCCTCGACGTGGCGGTCCACGCAGTTGTACGCCACGTTCAGCTTGCCGTCGGCGAACCACTTGGCGAACGGGGGGTTCGACCAGTCCAGGGTCTCGGTGGGCTCGACCGCCCAGCTCAGCCGGCGGGCCTGCTCGGCCCAGAACGCCAGCCGGTCCTCGGAGGCCTGCGCGTAGGCGTCGGCGGTGACGTTGGCGGAGGCGGCGAGCTCCGCGGGCGGGGCGAAGCGCCGCTCCTCCTTGAGCAGGTTGGCCAGGCTCTCGTTGCTCAACGCGCACTCCTCATCGAGTCTCAAATACCGGGGAACCCCGTGCGGAGGGATTGTCCCGTGTGTCCCAGCGCACAGCTCACCAGGCCAACGGCTCCGTTGACAAGAGCTGTCGGGAAATTGGTGTAGACCTTTGATCGGTTCAGGGCTCCGCCCCAGGTGGACGCCGCCCCGGCGCTTCCGCCGGTCCCCACGACGTCTTCCCGCCCCCCGCGCCGGTCAATCCCGCGCAGCACCTTGACGCCCCCGGCGACCGGTACTCCACTGACGGTGCGCATCCCATCACCGTACGCATCCGTGACGGGGGTACCGCCATGACCGCAACCCCACCCCTCCCCGGCGACTTCGCGGTCGTCCGGATGGACGGCCGCACCGGCCGGCTGATCCGGATCGGCCAGTTCCTCAACGGCGACGGGTTCGCCGACTACGAGCACGCCTTCGTCCACATCGGCGACGGCCGGCTGGTCGAGGCCCAGCCCGGCGGGGCCCGGCTCGGCCGGCTCTCCGACTACGAGGGCGTCCCCGCCCGCTGGTCCACCGGCCGCGTCCCGCTCACCGACGAACAGCGCGCCGCGGTCACCGCGGCCGCCCGCTCCTACCTCGGCACCCCCTACAGCTTCGCCGACTACCTCGCCCTCGCTGCCGCCCGCCTGCACCTCCCGGCCGGCCCCCCGCTGCGGCGCTTCGTCGCCAGCACCCGGCACATGATCTGCTCCCAGCTCGTCGACCAGTGCTACCAGGACGCCGGCGTGCACCTCTTCACCGACCACCGCTGGCCGGGCTACGTGACCCCCGCCGACCTGGCCCGGCTGCTGGAGTGACGCGGCGGTGCGCGGGGGCGGCCGACCGCCCCCGCGCACCGCCCGCGCTACGCGGCCAGGTCCTGCTCCGGCTCCGGCTCCACCCGGGCGTGCACCGGGGCGAACCGGCCCGTCCCGGCGTCCAGCACGTAGGCCTGCGCGGTGGCGAAGTCGAAGTACATCCCGACCAGCCGCAGCGAACCGTCCGCGACCCGGCGCTCCACCGCCGGGTTGGCCATCAGCTGGTCGAGCTGCTGCACCACGTTGGTGACGCACAGCTGCTCCACCACGTCCGCCGCCGGGCGGCCCTCGAACCCGGCGGGCGCGCGCCGCAGCCGGTCCAGCGAGCTGCGGCCGTTGCGCAGCCAGCGGGCCAGCGCGGTGGGCGGGCCGGACGCCTCGGTGACGCCGTCCAGCAGGGCCTTCATCGCCCCGCAGCCCGAGTGCCCGCAGACCGTGATCGAGGCGACCTCCAGCACCTCCACCGCGTACTGGACGGCGGCGGCCACCGAGTCGTCGGCGGCGCCCGGCTCGTACGGGGCGGGGACCAGGTTGCCGACGTTGCGGACGGTGAAGAGGTCTCCGGGGCCGGAACTGGTGATCATGCTGGTGACCATCCGGGAGTCCGCGCAGGCCACGAAGAGCTGCGAGGGCGTCTGGCCGTCCCGGGCGAGGCGGGCGAGCTCCTGGCGGACCAGCGGGGCGGTGTGCTGCTGGAAGCCGCGGACGCCGTCGAGCAGGCGGACGTGCGGGTCGTCCTCGTTCTGCTCGATGCAGTGGTGGCCGACCCAGGGCGTCCAGGCCCGGCAGCGGTGCGGGCCGGGGGAGCTGCCCGCGCGGACGGTGCCGTCCGGGTCCAGCACGTCGTCCGGCCGGCGCTCGGTCAGCATCGCCACCTGCCCGCCGGAGCCCTGGTGGCCGGTGCGCCAGGCGTGCAGCGCCTCGTAGGCGGCGTGGTCCAGGAAGGAGCCGTCGTGGTGGACCGTCACCCGCGCCCCGGCCGGGATCCGCCCCAGCGCCCGGCTCAGCTTGGGCACGGCGGCGAACGTCAGCGGGCCGTGGGTGCGGACGGTGTACGAGCCGTCCGCCCCGGCCAGCAGGTCGACGTGGGCGCGGGTCAACCGGTAGAGGGCGAGCAGCACGGCGACCGAGCCGCCGAGCACCACCCCGAGCGGGACGCCGAGCAGCACCACCCCGAGCACGGTGGCCAGGTACACCGGGAACTCGCGGTGCCGGTGCACCCGGCGGATGTGCGCGAAGCTCACCATCTGCACGCCGACCACCAGCACCAGCGCGGCCAGTGCGGCCAGCGGGATCCGCCGCAGCCCGGCGGTCAGCGCCAGCGCGGCGACCAGCACCCAGCAGCCGTGCAGCACCGCGGACATCCGGGTGGCCGCGCCGGCCTGCACGTTGGCGGTGGAGCGGACGGCGCCGCCGGCCACCGGGAGGCCGCCGAGCAGCCCCGAGACCAGGTTGGACGCGCCCTGGGCGCGCAGCTCGCGGTCCAGGTCGCCGCTGCGGCGGGTCATCCGGTCGACCGCGACGGAGGACAGCAGCGACTCCACGCCGGCCACCGCGGTGACGGTCAGCACCAGGCCGAGCAGCGCCGCCCAGTGGTCGGACAGCAGGGCGGGGGAGGGCAGCGAGAGGAACCGGTGGTGCTCCCAGACCGGCAGCTCGACCCGGGCCAGCCGCAGTTCGGCCAGCAGCGACAGCGCGGTGGCGGCGGCCACCGCCACCAGCGCGGCGGGCAGCCGGCCCAGCCGGGCGCCGACCCGGCCGGCGCTGCCGGGCAGCCGCCCCAGCCGGGGCCAGCCGTACAGGACGGCGAGCGCGACCAGGCCGACCAGCAGCGCGGGCGGGTGCGGCCCGGCCAGCTCGCCGGGCAGCGAGCGCAGGTCGGCCAGGGCCGAACTGTGCGGCGTGCCACCGAGGATGACGTGCAGTTGGGCGATGGCGATGGTGACGCCGACGCCCGCCAGCATGCCGTGCACCACGGCGGGCGAGACGGCGAGCGCGGCGCGGGCCACCCGCAGCGAGCCGAGCAGCAGCTGCAGCAGGCCGGCGGCGACGGTGACCAGGCAGGCGGTCGGCCAGCCGTACTGGGCGATCACCCCGGCGGTGACCACGGTCAGCGCCGCGGACGGGCCGCTGACCTGGAGGTGGGTGCCGCCGAGGAAGCCGGCCACCAGCCCGCCCGTGGCGGCGGCGACCAGACCGGCCGTCAGCGGGGCGCCGGTGGCGAGCGCGATGCCGAGCGAGAACGGCACCGCGATGAGGAACACCGCGAGGGAGGCCGGCAGGTCGTGCGCCAGCAGGGCGCGGACCCGGCCGGGGGCGCCGCCGGGCGGCGGCGGGGCGTGGTCGGTGGTGTCGGAGGCGATGGGGGCGCTGGAGACGTCGAGGGTCATGGGTGTCTTCCCGTCTTCTTCCGGGGGAACGAACGCAGTCAGGTCCGGCGGGTGTGCCTGGGTCGGATCGGCTGTCGTGGGTCACAGCGGGTGTGGCGGGGCGGGCGTGCGGCGGCGACGGCCTGCGACGACCAGGGCTGCGGGCCGGGCCCGAGCATGGGGTTCAAGAGCTGGTAAACCGAGAGTAATGAGACCTTTGCACAGCGTGTGCTTCGAGTGCCAGTACAAATAGCGGCGTTCACCACATCGTGTGGCACCCGGCCGGGCGGGAATTTCCTGGTGGGAACGCCCGAGGGGCCGGTCCGCCGTCACGGCGGACCGGCCCCTCGGGGGCGGCGGGCGGGCTCCGGGTCAGACCCCGGCGGTGCTGGCCCGCTCGGCACCCAGCACGTAGTCCGGGTCGACCTGGCCGGCCAGGTCGGTGCCGACCTTGGCGTTGCCCCAACTCTCCGCGTTGCGCAGGTGGAAGCGGGCCGCCTGGGCGCTGTACCGGCGCGGGTCGCGCAGCCCGTGGGCGGCGTCGGCGGCGGTCCGCAGCCGGGCCAGCACCTCCCGGTTCGCGGGCTCCAGCTCGCGCAGCGGCGGCTCGTCCCCGCGCTCCAGCCGGCGCACCCAGCCGGACTGCCCGAAGCAGGCGTACAGGTCCTCGCCGACCTCGCGGCGCAGGAAGTCCAGGTCGTCCGGGTTCTGCACCTTGTTGCCGACCACCCGCAGGTGGACGTCGAAGTCCTGGGCGTACTCCTTGTACTGGCGGTACACCGAGACGCCCTTGCGGGTCGGCTCGGCGACCAGGAAGGTCAGGTCGAAGCGGGTGAACAGGCCGGAGGCGAAGGAGTCGGAACCGGCCGTCATGTCGGTGACCAGGTACTCGTCCGGGCCGTCCAGCAGATGGTTGAGCAGCAGTTCCACCGCGCCGACCTTGGAGTGGTAGCAGGCCACCCCGAGGTCCTCCTCGGTGAACGCGCCGGTGGCCATCAGCCGGACCGAGCCCTCGTCCAGGGCGACCGGGCGGGCGCAGGCCGCGTACACCGGGTTCTCCTCGACGATCCGCAGCAGCCGGGAGCCGGGGCCGGGCGGGGTGGTCTTGATCATCTCTTCGGCGGAGCGGATCAGCGGGTTGCCGCCGCGCAGGTACTCCTTGATCTCCGGCAGGTGCGCGCCGAGCGAGGGGAGTGCGGCGGCCTGGCCGTCCGTCAGGCCGAGCGCCGGGCCGAGGTGTTGGTTGATGTCGGCGTCGACGGCGAGCACCGGGCGGCCGACGGCGGCCAGGTGGCGGATGAACAGTGCGGACAGGGTGGTCTTGCCGCTGCCGCCCTTGCCGACGAAGGCGATCTTCATCTCTGCGTCTCCGACTCTCTGGCTCTGGTGTCCGTGGGGCCCTGGCAGCCCCGATGCTTGTTGGAAACCGTTATCGTCACCGATTAGTGGTCATGCTAGCGGTGGTTTGGGGTGCTGCACATGAGGGAACAGCGGATTGCCACGAAAGGGTGACCCGGGGGTTGCCTCCCGGCCGCCCCGCGGATTCATTACTCTCGGGTAGGTGACCACAGGAACTGACCCGCTCGCCCCGCTGGCCCAGCTCGCCGGGGTCCCCGAGGCCGTCGCCGAAGTGCGCAAGAACGTCGACCGCCTCTACGGGCACCGCGTGATGCGGCGCCGGGCGGGCGAGGTGACCTCCGAATCCGCCCTGCGCGGAGCCCGCGCCTCGGCCGCCCTGGACGGCGCCGACTGGCCGCTGGAGGAGGTCCGCCGCCGCACCGACTTCGGCGCCGATCCCGAGGCCCGCACGGTCGGCGCCGCGCTGCGCCTGTCCGCCGAGGCCGGCCAGCTGCTCAGCGTCTGGCGCACTTCCCCGCTCCAGGTGCTGGCCCGGCTCCACCTGCTCGCCGCCGGCGACGGCGACCCCGCGGCCGGCCGCCCGCGCCAGGGCGGGGAGGAGGCCGCGCCGCTGTTCCCGAAGGAGGTCGCCGCCACCGAGGGCGAGGCCCCGGCCGGACCGGTCGGCGAACTCCCGCCGCCGCCCCCGCCCGCCGAGGCGGCCGCCCGCCTCGACCAGCTCGCCGGGCTGCTCACCGCCCGCGCCGAACGCCCCACCGGCGGCGCGCCCGCCCTGGTGGTCGCCGCCGTGGTGCACGGCGAACTCCTCGCGCTGCGCCCGTTCGGCAGCCACAACGGCCTGGTCGCCCGGGCCGCCCAGCGGATCGTGCTGACCGCCGAGGGCCTCGACCCGAAGGCGATCTGCCCCGCCGAGGTCGGCCTCGCCGAACTCGGCACCGCCGCCTACCGCCGGGCCCTGCTCGGCTACCTGGAGGGCACCCCCGAGGGCGTGTCCCGCTGGCTGGTGCACTGCGCCACCGGGCTCGGGCTGGGCGTGCGGGAGAGCACCGCGGTGTGCGAGGCGATGCAGCGCGGCATGGTCTGAGGCCGTCGGGCCGGGCGTCCGAAGCCGTCCGGTCCGGCGTTCGAAGCCGTCCGGCCCGGGTCCGGACCGGCGGGCTGGATCGAACCGGCCTGGCTCGAACCGGCCCGGGCCGGAACGCAGTTGCGGCGACGCCCGAGACTTCCGGGCATCGCCGCTGGCACGGAGACCGGGTTACCAGTGCATGCACCGTTTCTGTGCCCATCAGGCGGGGTCCTGCGCCCGTTCGCCTGGTGCGGCGGCCCGTCAGCGGGTCGGCTGCATGTGGGTGCCCGATTGTCCGTACGTCGGTCCGTGGGGCCTTAACTGCGTTGTCGGTTCGACCTCTTGGGGTCCTTACCGGGTCTCGCGGGCCGTACCCCATTTCTACCTCAGATCCGCCGAAAGAGGAACCCGAAAACGACGCCTTTATCGGCTTGCGTAGAGGTTTGTCCGATTTGGCGAACCCGATGGCGGCCGGGACCGCCCAGCTCAGGCCGCCGCCGGGCGCCGCCGCCGCGCGCTGTACCAGAGCACCCCGGCCGTCAGCACCGCCGCGCCGATCGCCACCGCGGCCACCACCGAACGGCTCGGCGCGTGGAACTCCGGGAGCCTGCGCGTCAGTTCGACCGGCCGGCTGAACACCAGCACCGGCCACTCGCGGGCGGTCGCCTCCTTGCGCAGCGCCCGGTCCGGGTTCACCGCGGCCGGGTGGCCGACCGCCTCCAGCATCGGCAGGTCGGTCGACGAGTCGCTGTACGCGTAGCAGTTGGCGAGGTCGTAGCCCTCCCGCTCGGCCAGCTCCCGGATCGCCGCGGCCTTGTTCTCGGCGTACGCGTAGTACTCGATCTCGCCGGTGTAGCGCCCGTCCTCGACGTGCAGCCGGGTGGCGATCACGTGGTCCGCGCCCAGCAGTTGGCCGATCGGCTCGACCACCTCGGAGCCCGAGCTGCTGACGATCACCACGTCCCGCCCGGCCGCGTGGTGCTGCTCGATCAGCGAGGCCGCCTCGTCGTAGATGAGCGGGTCGATCATGCCGTGCAGGGTCTCCGCGACGATCTCCCGGACCTGCTGGACGTTCCAGCCGCGGGTGAGTGCGGACAGGTAGGCCCGCATCTTCTCCATCTGGTCGTGGTCCGCGCCGCCGACCAGGAAGATGAACTGGGTGTAGGCGCTCTTGACCACCGAGCGGCGGTTGATCAGGCCGCCCTGGTAGAAGGGGCGGCTGAACGCGAGCGCGCTGGACTTGGCGATGATCGTCTTGTCGAGGTCGAAGAAGGCGGCGGTGCGGGGCGCGTCGTGGCCGCCCCGGCCCGCCCGGTGGCCGGCCGCGGTTCCGGCCCCGGCGGCGTCCCCGCTGTCCGCGCCGGGCCCGGCATCGGCACCGCGGTCGGCGAAGTCGGCGTTCTCGTCGGCGTTCTCGGTGGTGTCCACGGGAACCGAGGATAGAGGGGCGGGCAAAAGGGAGGGCCATTCGGTGGACCCGCGGGCGTGCGGGTTTGTGTTTCTGGCCGGTCGGGTACACCATGGAAGTCACGGATCGTTCGCGCGACCGTGCTAACCCGGTCCGGCTCCTCCCCCCCGAGTCGGGCCGTGGATAGACGACCCCCGCTCTCCCCCCCGGCGGGGGTCGTCGCATGTCCGGGCCCATTTCCCTTGGCAGTTGAGCCTGCAGGGAGCGGTGGTGCCGGTGGTTTCGGGGGGTGCTCCAGCGGCTCGGGAGTCGCTGTCGAGAGTTCTTCGCACCCCAAGTTTTTGTCACTCTGCGTAGTTGTCCGAGTGTCATATCGGTATACCCGATGCGTCAATTCCGAACTGCTTTAGCCCCCGTCCGAGTGACCTCGGTTATCCACAGGGGCGGGTTATCCACAGGCAATCGGAAGTCGGCTGACGCATTCCGCGCCGTCCTTCACCGTGGTGTCCGCGCCGCCCCGCGGAGCCCGACCGGGCCACCCGCGTCCGACGCACCGTCAGACCGACCCCGCGCCACGGGAGGCCCCCATGTCCGCGTCCGTCACCGACCCGCACGCCACCGCGCCCGAGCCCCCGCCCGGGCCGCTGATCCTCACCGGCGACGCCGCGCTCGCCGAACAGCTCGCCCGCCTGTGCGCCGCCGCCGGGGCCGAACCACGGCTGCTCAGCGGCGCCCCACCGCCCGCCCGACTGTGGGAGGACGCCCCGCTGGTGCTGGTCGGCGACGACCTCGCCGACCAGTGCGCCGGCCTGGCCCGCCGGCCCGGCGTCCTGCTGCTCGGCCTCGACCTCGACGACGGCGAGATCTGGGTCCGCGCCGTCCGGCTCGGTGCCGAGCACGTGCTCTTCCTGCCGGACGCGCAGTCCTGGCTGCTCGACCGGATCGCCGACGCCACCGAGGGCGTCGGACCACCCGCGCTCACCGTCGCCGTGCTCGGCGGGCGCGGCGGCGCCGGCGCCTCCACGCTGGCCTGCGCCCTCGCGGTCTGCGCCGCCCGGGCCGGGCACCGCACCATGCTGATCGACGGCGACCCGCTCGGCGGCGGGCTCGACGTACTGCTCGGCGCCGAACAGACCGGCGGGCTGCGCTGGCCCGACCTGGCGGCCTCCCGCGGCCGGATCAGCGGCGCCGAACTGGCCAAGGCCCTGCCCGAGCCGCACCGGCTCAGCGCCCTGTCCTGGGACAGGTCCGACACCCTGGCCATCCCCGCCGAGGCCATGCACAGCGTCCTGGCGGCCGCCCGCAGACGCGGCGGGCTGGTCGTCCTCGACCTGCCCAGACAGCTCGACGCGGCGGCCGCCCAGGCCCTCGAACAGACCGACACCGGGCTGCTGGTGGTCCCTGCCGAACTGCGCGCCCTGACGGCCGCCGACCGGGTTGCCGCGGCCGTCCGGATGCGGCTCGCCGACCTGCGGGCCGTCGTCCGCACCCCCGGCCCGTCCGGCCTCACCGCCGCCGACGTCGCCCGCGGCCTGCGCCTGCGCCTCGCCGGGGAGCTCGCCCCCGAGCCCGGCCTCGCCCTGGACGTCGAACGCGGCACCCCGCCCGGCCTGCGGGAGCGCGGGCCGCTCGCCCGCTTCTGCGGGCGATTCCTGACCGAAGCGATGCCGCCCGTCGTGGCGGCCTGAGGAGCGACCATGACCAACCGCCTGCCCGCCGTCGACCTCCGCACCGCCGACGACCGCACCACCGACCTCCGCACCGCCGACGACCGCGCCGCGGACGTCCTGGCCACGGACGGGGACCAGGGCGATCGGCGGGCCGTCCGGCAGCCGATCGCCCGCGCCCACCGCCGGATCGCCGTACCGCGCCCCCGGCGCCTCTCCAGCACCCCGCCAGGGCCCGCGGAGGACGTCCCCCCGGTCGGGGACGGCGCGCCCGCCCCCGACCGGCGGCAGGCCCCGCCGGTGCGCTACCTGGTGCACCGGAAGCCGCCCGCCGCCCCGCCGGACGACGGGCCGCCGACCGCCCCCGCCGCACGGCCGGTCCCGGACGGGGCCGCCGAACTGGTGGACGCCGTCCGGATCCGGCTCGCCGAGGCGGGCGCCCCGCCCACCGCCGGGTCGGTCGCCGCCGCGCTGCGCGCCGCCGGGCCCCCGCTCGGCGGGGCCGACGTGCTGAACGCGGTGCGCAACCTGCGCGCCGAGATCGTCGGCGCCGGCCCGCTCGACCCGCTGCTGGCCGAGAACGGCGTCACCGACGTCCTGGTCAACGGCCCCGACCAGATCTGGGTGGACCGCGGCTGCGGCCTGGAACGCGCCCCCCAGGTGCGCTTCCCGAACACCGACGCCGTCCGCCGACTGGCCCACCGGCTGGCCACCGCCGCCGGACGCCGCCTCGACGACGCCCGCCCCTGGGTGGACGCCAGGTTGCCCGACGGCACCCGGTTGCACGCCGTCCTCCCACCGATCGCCGCCGACTGCACCCACATCTCGCTGCGCACCAGCCGCAGCGAGCCCTTCACCCTCGCCGAACTGGTCGCCGCCGGGGCCCTGCCCCCGTCCGGGGCCGACCTGCTTGCCGCCGTCCTGCGGGCCCGGCTCTCGCTGCTGATCTCCGGCGGCACCGGCACCGGCAAGACCACCCTGCTGGCCGCCCTGCTCGGCCTCGTCCCCGGCAACGAACGCCTCGTGATCGCCGAGGACTCCGCCGAGCTGCGCCCGGACCACCCGCACGTGGTCCGGCTGCAGTCCCGCCCGCCCAACCAGGAGTCGCTGGGCGAGCTCACCCTGCGCGACCTGGTCCGGCAGGCGCTGCGGATGCGGCCGGACCGGCTGGTGGTCGGCGAGGTCCGCGGCGCCGAAGTGGTCGACCTGCTGGCGGCCCTGAACACCGGCCACGAAGGCGGCTGCGGCACTGTTCACGCCAACACCGCCGCCGACGTGCCCGCCCGGCTGGAGGCCCTCGGCTCGCTGGCCGGCCTCGACCGGGACTCCCTGCACAGCCAGCTCCGGGCCGGCCTGGACGCGGTCGTCCACCTCGGCCGGGACCGCGCCGACGGCCGCCGCCGGGTCACCGGACTGCACCTGCTGGTCGGCGAGTCCGACGGTCTGACCGGCACCGTCGCCGCCGTCCACTTCGACCGCGACGGCCGGGCCCGCCCCGGCCCCGGCTGGGCCCGGCTGCGGGAGCTGTGCGCCGAACGCGGCCTCGACCTGCCGCCGCACCCGGAGACGGCCGGGGGCGCCGGGACGGACCCGGTGGCGGCCGCCACCGAGCCGATGGAGGAGGCGACATGACGGTGAGCGGGCTGGAGTTCGCCTGGGTGCTCGTGCTGTGCGTGATCGGGGCGGTGGCGTGGCGCCTGCTGCGCTCCGCGGTCAGGAGGCTGTGATGGCGGCGACGGCCGTGGCGGCCATGTCGACCGTGTCGGCTGCGCTGACGGGGGAGCCCGGGTTCCCCGGGACCCTGCCAGGGCTGCTCCGTCCCGGCGGCGCGGCCAGGGCGGCGACCCTGCTCGGGGTGGTCGCGGGATCGGCCGGTGGGTTGCTCGGGGCGGCCTGGCTGGGCGCGGTGCGCCGCCGTGCACGCGGCGGCGGCCGGGCACGGCGGGTGCTGCACGGGCAGCGGGGCGACGGCGGGCCGCAGAGCCGGTTCGGGCGGGCCCGGGCGCTGTGGCGGCGCCGGGGACCACGCTGGCTGGTGCCCGAACTGCTGCTGCTCCCGCTCGGGGCGGCGGTCGGGCACAGCACTTCCTCGGTGCTCCCGGTGGCCGCAGCGGCCTGCGGGGTGGTCCCGCTCCGGCGCTGGCGGGCGGGGCGGGCCACGGCCCGGGAAGCGCGGCGGCGGGCCACGGCGGTGATCGACCTGTCCGCCGGCCTGGCGGCCGAACTGCGCAGCGGCGCCACCCCCGAGCAGGCCATGCACGCCGTCCTCGCCCGGGCCGCCCCCGACTGGGGCCGTCGCCTCGGCGCCGAACCCGCGGCCCGGCTGGCGGCGGGCCGCTACGGGGCCGACCTGCCCGCGGCGCTCCGTCTGGTGGCCGAACTGCCGGGCGGGGCGGGCGCGGCGGCCATGGCGGCCTGCTGGCAGGTCAGCACCGAGAGCGGCAGCGGGCTGGCGGCCGGGCTGGAACAGGTCGCGGACGCGCTGCGGGCCGAACGGGCCCTCACCGAGGAGATCGCGGGCGAACTCGCGGGCCCGCGCACCACGATGGCGGTGCTCGCGGCCCTGCCCGCCGTCGGCCTCGGCCTGGGCGCGGCACTCGGGGCGCACCCCGTCCGCATCCTGCTGCACACGCCCGTGGGCCTGCTCGGCCTGCTGGCCGGGGCGGCCCTGGAGACGGCCGGGCTCCTCTGGACCGCCCGGATCGTCCGCGCCGCCGAGGACGCCCCGTCCCGCCCCCGCCGGGCCGCTACCGGCTGCGGGATCTCCCGGAGGCGGGGCGACCTCCGGCCAGCGCCCTTGCGGCCGCTGACGGTGGATCAGCCGGAGCGGGCGGGGCGGTGGTGAGGGGCGCGGATGGCGCACCGGTCTCGGGCTGCCGGGCGGCGAGGGGAGAGCTCGGGCGGGTGCAGCGGGTGTCGGAGGGCGAAGGAGGCGAGGTGGACGTGCTGGCGGTGTTGGGGCTGACGGTGGGTGCGGGGCTGGCCGGGGAGGCGTTGGCGGCGGCGGGGCGGCGGGTGGTCCGGCGGCGGGTCGTGCGGTGCGTTCCGGCGGTGGCGGGCTCCGCGGTGCGGGGCGGGCGGCGCGCTCGGACGGCGGCGGCTTGGCGGCGCGGACTCGGGCGGCTGACGGGCGATCGGCCGCTGGCGGTGCTGCTGGGAGTGTCGGCCTGGGCGCTGGTCGGCGGCTGGGCGGGGCCGGCGGTCGGTGTGCTGGCGGGCGGGGCGGCCTGGCGGCTGCTGCCCCGGGTGCGGGCGCCGGACGAGCGGCGGCGGGCGGCGGAGCAGGACTGGTTGGTCCGTCAGCTCCCGTTGACCGCGGAGCTGTTGGCGGCCTGCCTCGGGTCGAACGGCTCCCCGGCCGCGGCGGCCGCCGCCGTCGCGGACAGCGTGCCGACGCCGATGCGGGAGCGCCTGTCCGCAGTCGCCGCCCAGCTCTCCCTCGGCGCCGGGCCGGAACACTGCTGGGAGCAACTGGCCGCCGAATGCCCGCCATTGGCGCCACTCGCCCGCTGTCTGGCCCGCACCAGCCTCAGCGGCACCCCGCCGGCCGCGGCGCTGGCCGGGCTGGCCCAGTCCCACCGCGCGGCCGCCGCCCGGGCGGCGCACGCGAGGGTCCGGCGGGCGGGCGTGCTGGCGACCGCACCGCTCGGGCTCTGCTTCCTGCCCGCGTTCGTGCTGATCGGGGTGGTGCCGGTGGTCACGGGACTGACCGCCGCCTTCTCCCAGCGCCTGTGAGCAGCACCGGTCACCGGCCCGAAGCCTTTCCGATCGACTTCGACCGGTCCAACCACTCAGACCTCAGGAGCGGGCCGATTCCACTCCTGGAGAAGGGATTTCACCATGAAGAAGTTCACCGGCGCTGCTCGGCCGACCACCGTGCTGCTCGCCGTCCGCAGGTTCGGCGGCTGGCTCCGCCGGCGCTACCGAAAGGTGGCGGACGGGCCGCCGGACGCCGGGATGAGCACGGCGGAGTACGCGATCGGCACCGTTGCGGCCTGTGCCTTCGCCGCCGTGCTCTACAAGGTGGTGACCAGCGGCACGGTCTCCGGGGCGCTGTCCGAGATCCTCGACCGGGCCCTGCATGCGGTCTGACCGGAGACCGGCGGACAGCGGGATGGTCACGGCGGAGACCGCGGTCGGGCTGCCCGCCCTGGTGCTGCTGGCGGCGATGCTCACCTGGGGCGTGGTGGCGGCCGGGGCCCAGATCCGCTGCGTGGACGCGGCCCGGGTCGGGGCCCGGGCCGCCGCCCGGGGCGACGCCGATGCGCTGGCCCAGGCCACCGCCGCGGCCCCGCGTGGAGCGAAGGTCGTCATCGACCTGGGCGCCACCACCGCCCGGGCCACCGTCGAGGCCCCCTGCCCGGGGCCGGGCCGCCTCGCCGCACTGCTGTCGGTCCGGCTCACGGCCACGGCGGTGGGCGCCCGGGAGGACGTGCTGGTCGACGGCGAATGAGAACGAACACGAGGACGGCCGTGCGGACGGTTGTGCGGACCGGCCGGAGGTCAGGAAGAGAGGTGGTGCCGTGCGGGTGCGGGGGAGCGGTGTGCCGTCGGGAACGGCGGGCGACCGCGGTTCGGCGACGGTATGGCTGGTGGCCCTCGGGTCGCTCGGGGTGGTGGTGTTCTCGGCCTGCCTGATGCTGGGCACGGTGGTGGCCGCCCGCCACCGCGCCGAGTCGGCGGCCGATCTCGCCGCCTTGGCCGCCGCCGACCGGCTGCTGCTCGACGAGGACGGCGGCTGCGGGCGGGCCGAGGAACTGACCAGGGCCCAGGAACGGGCCGAGCTGGTCTCCTGCCAGGTGCTCCCGGGCCAGGACGCGGTGGAAGTGGTCGCCCAGGTGCCGATCCACGGTGTTCCGGTGCCACTGCCCCCGGCCCGGGCCCGCGCCCGGGCGGGTCCGGTCTGGGCCTGGGGAGACGAGACCGCCGCGGTCGCGCTCACCGGCGGGCACGGCGGACGGGAGCCGCCCCGGCCGGAGCCGGGCCCGGAGGCCGTCGTCGTGGCGGGCGTGCGCGGCAGTGGCCGGTCAGCCGGACCCGGTCGGCTCTTCCCCGGCGGCTGTGGCCGGGGCGCCGGCCAGCAAGGTGGTGAGCAGGCGGATCGCGGCGGCCTTGTCGAGCGGCTCGTTGCCGTTGCCGCACTTCGGGGACTGCACGCACGACGGGCAGCCGCGCTCGCACTCGCAGGCGGCGATGGCGTCCCGAGTGGCGGTCAGCCACTCCACGGCGCGCCGGAAACCGCGCTCGGCGAAGCCCGCGCCGCCGGAGTGGCCGTCGTACACGAAGACGGTCGGCAGACCGGTGTCGGGGTGCAGGGGCACCGAGACGCCGCCGATGTCCCAGCGGTCGCAGGTGGCGAACAGCGGGAGGAGACCGATGGAGGCGTGCTCGGCGGCGTGGGCCGCGCCGGGGAGCTGGTCGAACGGGACGAGTGCGTCCAGGAGTTGGTCCTCGGTGACGGTCCACCAGACGGCGCGGGTGCGCAGCGTGCGGGGCGGCAGGTCGAGCTTGCTCTCGCCGAGGACCTCCCCGGTGGAGATCCGCTTGCGCAGGTAGCCGACGACCTGGTTGGTGACCTCCACCGAGCCGTAGCCGAGCCGGGCCTCGCCCCACTCCTCGATGGTGTCGGTGGACAGGATCGAGATGGAGGTGACGTCCCGGGCGGAGGTGGTGTACGGCGGGTTCGCGGGGGAGACCAGGGCCACCGAGGACTCCAGGTCGAACTCGCGGACCAGGTAGGTGCGGCCCTGGTGCAGGTGGACGGCCCCGGTGTGCACGGTGGTGTGCGCGGCCTCGGCGTCCACCGTGCCCAGCAGCCGTCCGGTGTCGGCCTCGACGATCTGCACGGGGCTGCCGCCGCTGCCGCGCAGGTCGACGCCGTCGGCGGCGCGCTCGCGGCGGGTCCAGTACCAGGAGCCGTCCGAGCGCCGCCGCAGCAGGCCGCGCCGCTCCAGCACCGGCAGCAGCGGCGCGGTGGACGGGCCGAACAGCTCCAGGTCGGCGTCGGTGAGCGGGAGTTCGGCCGCGGCGGCGCACAGGTGCGGGGCCAGGACGTGCGGGTTGTCCGGGTCGAGGACGGTGGCCTCCACCGGGGTGGCGAACAGCGCCTCGGGGTGGTGGACCAGGTAGGTGTCCAGCGGGTCGTCCCGGGCGATCAGCACCGCCAGCGCGCCCTGGCCCTCCCGGCCCGCCCGCCCGGCCTGCTGCCACAGCGAGGCCCGGGTGCCGGGGTAGCCGGCCAGCAGGACGGCGTCCAGGCCGGAGACGTCCACGCCGAGTTCGAGGGCGGAGGTGGAGGCGAGGCCGAGCAGCCGCCCGGTGTGCAGGTCGCGCTCCAGGGCGCGGCGCTCCTCGGCCAGGTAGCCGCCGCGGTAGGCGGCGACCCGGGCGGCGAGCGGCTGGCCGAGCTGCTCCTGGGCCTGCAGCGCGACCAGTTCGGCGGCCCGCCGGGAGCGGACGAAGGCCACCGTCCGGGTGCCGCCGTGCACCAGGTCGGTGAGCAGGTAGCCGGCCTCGGCGGTGGCGCTGCGGCGGACGGGCGCGCCGTGCTCGCCGGTGTTCTCGGTCAGCGGCGGCTCCCAGAGCGCGAACACCAGCGGGCCGCGCGGCGAGGAGTCCTCGGTCACGGCGGTGGCGGGCAGGCCGGTGAGCCGCTCGGCGGTGACGGCCGGTTCGGCGGTGGTCGCGGAGGCCAGCAGGAAGGTCGGCTCGGAGCCGTAGCGGGCGCACAGCCGCCGCAGCCGGCGCAGCACCTGGGCGACGTGCGAGCCGAACACGCCGCGGTAGGTGTGGCACTCGTCGACCACCACGTACCGCAGCGACTTCAGGAAGGAGGACCAGCGCGGGTGGGCGGGGAGGATGCCGCGGTGCAGCATGTCGGGATTGGTCAGCACGTAGGACGCGTACTGGCGGACCCACTCGCGTTCCTGCGGCGGGGTGTCGCCGTCGTACAGCGCCACCCGGACGCGGTCGGGGACGAGTTCGGCGGCGCGCCGGCGCTGGTCGGCGGCCAGCGCCTTGGTCGGGGCCAGGTACAGCGCGGTCGCGCCCCGCCCGTTGCGGGCCTCGGTGCCGGTCAGCAGGTCGCTCAGCAGCGGGGCCAGGTAGCCCAGCGACTTGCCCGAGGCGGTGCCGGTGGCGATCACCGTGGTCCGCCCGGCGGCGGCCAGGTCCATCGCCTCCGCCTGGTGCGCCCAGGGCAGCACCACGCCGAGTCCGGAGGCCGCCGCGACGACCTCCTGACGGATTCCTTCCGGCCAAGGCGCATACCGGGCCTCACGGGCGGGCAGGTGCTCCGTATGGGTGAGGCGCTCCGACCTGCCGCGCTCGGTGGAAAGGGCGGTGAGCAGGGCCTCGGGCTGGTGGTGACGGGGCGGCATGAAGACCCAGTGTGTCACCGGCGTGACGGAGAATCGCTGTTAACCATCGTGCGGCCATGGTCGCAGGTGGTTGAATGAAGCCCGTGACGGCCGCACGGCCGAGGGCCGCAACGCCGAGGCTCCGACCTGCCGGTTCGCCGCGCCCCGGCCCTGCGACCCTGCGGTGGCAGCCGCCGGGCTGAAGATCGCAATGACGTAGCAAGGCAAGGTGCTGGAGGTTCCGTGGACCTGTCCCTGTCGACCCGTACTGTCGGCGATCGCACGGTCGTCGAGGTTGGCGGCGAGATCGATGTGTACACCGCCCCCAAGTTGCGCGAGCAGCTTGTCGAGCTCGTCAACGACGGCAACTACCACTTGGTCGTGGACATGGAGGGCGTCGACTTCCTCGACTCCACCGGCCTCGGCGTGCTGGTGGGTGGCCTGAAGCGGGTGCGTGCGCACGAGGGTTCGCTGCGCCTGGTGTGCAACCAGGAGCGCATCCTGAAGATCTTCCGGATCACCGGTCTGACCAAGGTGTTCCCGATCCACAACTCGGTGGACGAGGCCGTCGCCGCGACCGACTGACGGCTCCCGCCGGTCTGCTGTTCCAACCGAATCACTTCGATCGACCGCCGCCGGTCGGCCGGGCCCAGCGTCCTGCCCGGCCGGCGTGGTCGGTGTCCCCGCCTCCGCCGTGCGGGCCGGTGTGCCCGGCGGCGGGGAGCAACCCCGGAGGGGAGACATGGCAACCGTCGAACTTCGATTCAGCGCGCTTCCCGAGCACGTGCGCACCGCCCGGCTGGTGGCCGCCGCGGTGGCCAGACGCGCGGGGGTGGACGAGTCGGTGCTCGACGAGTTGCGCCTCGCCGTCGGTGAGGCCTGCTCGCGCGCCGTGGCGCTGCACCAGCGCAACGGCGTGGGCGGCGCGGTCCGGGTGGCCCTCACCGAGCAGGAGAAGCGGTTCCTCATCGAGGTCGCCGACGAGGCCGGGCCGGCGCACGCCGCCGGTGCCGCCGCGGGCGGGGACCCGGAGGACGAGGACGCGCTCGGCCTCGCGGTGATCACCGGCCTGGTCGAGGACGTCGAGGTCGGCAACGGCTCCGACGGCGGCGTGATCCGGATGAGCTGGCCGGTCTCCCCGGTGTCCGTCCCGGTCTGATCGACCGGGCCAGGCCGGGCGTGCCGACGGGCAGGCCGGCAGGCCAACGGGCAGTTCGGTCTGACCGGCCGGACCGACCAGGCCGGTCAGGTCGGGTGGGTCTGATCGGGCCGGGGCACGTGCGCAGGGTCGGTCGGACGAGCCGCTCCGGCACCCCGGCAGCGCTGTGAGTCGCACCGTCTCGGCAGGTTGGACGAGGCGGTGCTTCGTCGTGTCCGGAGGGCCGGGGGCCGGCAGGTGCGGTGGGCGGACAAGGCGTCCTCGGGGCGTTGAGCTGGGCGGATGCCGTGGGCCGTGGCCTTCCCGCCGGGGCGGTCCGGGCGGGCGTGTAGGTTCGCTGGCGATGCCCGGAGCCGGGCGTCAGTGACCGAAAGGGCCCCGGTGAAGAAGCGACTGGTGACCGTTCCCGCGCTCGGCGTGCTGTTCGCGCTGGCCGCGGTCGGCTGCTCCGCCGACGACTCGTCGGCGAAACTCGACGGCTGGGCGAAGAGCGTCTGCGACGCCGCGAAGGACCCGGTCGCGCAGTCCAGGACGGCCCTCGCGGACACCGCGAACGTCAAGGACGGCGAGGCCCCCGTCGACCTGCAGAAGCGGCTCTCGGCCGACCTCGCCTCGCTCGCCACCACCAACCAGCAGCTGGCCGACGCGGTCCAGAAGGCCGGGGCGCCGAAGATCGACAACGGGGCGAAGGTCCAGCAGGACGCCGTCAACGAGCTGAAGCAGGTCGCGCAGGGCTACCTGGACGCGCAGAAGAAGCTCGACGGGCTGGCCAGCGCGGATCAGGCCAAGTTCGCGGACGGGCTGCGCAGCGTCGGCGACCAGGTGCAGCAGCTCTCCCAGGTGTCCACCTCCGCGCTGGCCGCCCTGCAGAGCGGCGGCCTGGGCGAGGCGATGAAGAAGCAGCCCGGCTGCAAGGCCGGCACCGCCGGAACGGGCGCGGCCTCCGCGAGCCCGTCGGCCGGTGCGACCGACGGGACGGGCGCGACGGGCGGAGCCGGCACCGGGAGCCCCGGCGCCTCCGCCGACCCGGCCGCCTCCGGCAGCCCGTCCGGGGCCGCCACCGACTCCGGTTCGCCCTCGCCCGCCAAGAGCTGACGCCCCGTCGGGCTGCGCCGCCCCACACCGCGTGCCTGCGGGCGGGGCGGCCGGGGTGCGGGACGGGGGAGAATGGCGGGGTGACGAACAGCCCCGTACTTCCCGTACTTGACGCCGACCGGTCGGCGGAGTTCCGCGAGGCGCTGCTGAAGGCCTCCTTCACCGCCGACGGACTGCTGGACCTGCTCGGCCCGACCGCGTACGCGGCGCTGGCCCGCAGCGAGGCCGTTCCGGCGCTGCGGGCGACCCGGGGCGGGTCGCCGCTGGAGACGCTGGTGCGGCTGTTCCTGCTGCAACGGGCCGTGCCCCGGGCCGCGGCCGCCGCCGCGCTGCCGGTCGACGCCCTGCTGGCCGACGGCTGGCTGACCGCCGACGGCGACGAACTGCGCGCCACCGTGGACGTGCGGCCGTACGCCGACGAGGTCGCCGGGCTGCCCAGCGCCGACGCCTGGGTGGTGTCCGACCTGGGCTGCGCGGTCGGCGGCGCGGGCGGGATCGGCTCGGGCCGGACGGCCGCCGGGGTCGAGCGGCGCGACCTGGTGCTCGGGGTCGGCGGGGCGTCCACCACGCTGGCCAACCTGACGGTGCGCCGGCCGGTGCGCGAGGTGCTGGACCTGGGCTCCGGCTCCGGCGTGCAGGCCCTGCACGCGGCCCGGCACGCCCAGCGGGTCACCGCCACCGACCTCAACCCGCGGGCCCTGCACTTCACCCGGCTGACCGCCGCGCTCTCCGGCTTCGACCAGGTGGAGACGGCCGAGGGCAGCCTGTACGAGCCGGTCGGCGACCGGCGCTTCGACCTGATCGTCTCCAACCCGCCGTTCGTGATCTCCCCGGCCGGCCGGTTCACCTACCGGGACGGCGGGATGGCCGGCGACGAGCTGTGCCGCAGCGTGGTCCGCGGCGCGGCCGCCCACCTGGCGCCCGGCGGCTACTGCCAGCTGCTGGCGAACTGGCAGCACGTCAGGGGCGAGGACTGGCACGACCGGCTGGCCGGCTGGGTGGCCGGCACCGGCCTGGACGCCTGGGTGGTGCAGCGCGAGGTGCAGGACGTCGCCCAGTACGCCGAGCTGTGGCTGCGCGACGGCGGCGACCACCGCGGCGAGGAGTACGCCGCCCGGTACGAGGAGTGGCTGGACGGCTTCGAGGCGGCCGGCGTCGAGGGCATCGGCTTCGGCTGGATCACCCTGCGGGCCTCCGGCGCGGCCGAGCCCGTGGTGCGGATCGAGGAGTGGCCGCACCCGGTCGAGCAGCCGCTCGGCCCGCACATCGAGGAGTGGTTCGCCCGGCAGGACTTCCTGCGCGCCCACGACGACGCCGGGCTGCTGGCCGCCCGCTACCTGCTCGCCGACGAGGTGGTCCAGGAGCAGATCGGCGACCCGGGCTCGGAGGACCCGGAGCACGTGGTGCTCCGGCACAACCGGGGCATGCGGCGGGCCACCAAGGTGGACACGGTCGGCGCGGGCTTCGTCGGCGTCTGCGACGGCACCCTCGCGGCCGGGGAGATCGTCGACGCGATCGCCCAACTGCTCGGCGAGGACCGGGCGGCGCTGCGCGAGCGGGTGCCCGAGTCGCTGCGGCTGCTCACCGAGCAGGGGTTCGTCGAGCCGGTGCGTTGAGCCGGTGCGTCGAGTCGGTGCGCTGAACCCGTGCGCTGAGCCCGTGCGTCGAGCTGGTGCGCCGGCTGGCTCCCGGGGGCGTTCACCTCGCCGTTCCCCGGGCGTGGCCCGGCGTACTCCGGGCGTCCGCCGCCGGTTGTCCACCGGGTGCCATGGTGCTGTCCACAGGCTGTGGAAGCGCGGGGGAGGACCGGGGTGGAGACGCCGACGACGCTGGTGGGCGGGGCGGTCCTGACGGTCTTCGGGAGCGCGCTGCTGCTGTGGTGCGCCGTGGAACTGCGTCTTCGCCACCACCTGCGCCGGCGTGGCGTGCCCGCCACCGCGCAGGTGGTCGCCGACCCCGACGCGGCCGGCGCGATGGACAGCAGCCCGCTGCTCTCGTACCCGGTGGAGCTGTCCGGCGGCCGGGCCGACACCGGCGCCGGGTCCGGTACCGTTCACGAACTGCGCCCGGTCTCCGTGCCGGACGACGAGTCGCACCACCTGGTGCTGGCCCGGCCGCGGGGCAGCACGCCGCTGCGGCGGCCGGTCCGGCTGGCTCCGGGCGCGGCCGTCCAGGTCGCCTACGACCCGCGCCGCCCGGACCGGGTGGTGCTGGCCGCCCACGAGGAACTGCCCTCGCTGCCGGCCGACCTGTTCTGGGCGCTGCTCGGCACGTCCGCGCTGGCCGGCGGGCTGACGCTGCTGGCCGTGGCGCTGCGCTGACGCCCCCGGGCCGGTCCGCGAACGCCCCGGTCAAGGCGGTGCCGCACCTCCTCGCCGTCACGGAGCGGGTTCTTCCGGACGGCCGGTGACGGGCGGGACGGGCGGCTCCCGAGCGGGCCCCGGCCGTTCGTCCACGGGCCGGTCGGGACGGGGCGGAGGGCGTGGTTGGCGGGGAAAGACATGCCCCGGGGCCTGCCATCGGGTTACCGTTCGAGTGGCGTCGGTCGGCCTTGCCGGTGAAAAAGCGGGTTCCGTCCGTTTGACAAGAGTGGCCGGGGTACGGTCACACTCCGCTGGTGGGGCCGTCGCGTTGTGACGCCCAGGAGCTTTGGTAAACGACCGGGAGAGAAGAGCGAAGGTGTCCCCGAGCAGCGAGACCGCGCACGGCAAGCGACTCGTCATCGTCGAGTCGCCGGCCAAGGCCAAGACGATCAAGGGCTACCTCGGGCCCGGCTACATCGTCGAGGCCAGTGTCGGTCACATCCGCGACCTGCCCGGCACGGCCGCCGAGGTCCCGGACGAGTACACCGGCGAGGTGCGCCGCCTCGGCGTCGACGTGGACCACGACTTCGCACCGATCTACGTGGTGAACCCGGACAAGAAGTCCCAGGTCAGCAAGTTGAAGTCGCTGCTGAAGGAGTCCGACGAACTCTTCCTCGCCACCGATGAGGACCGCGAGGGCGAGGCCATCGCGTGGCACCTGCAGGAAGTGCTGAAGCCCAAGGTGCCGGTGCACCGGATGGTCTTCCACGAGATCACCAAGGACGCCATCCAGGAGGCCGTGCGCAACCCGCGGCACCTGAACAAGCGCCTGGTCGACGCCCAGGAGACCCGCCGCATCCTGGACCGCCTCTACGGCTACGAGGTCTCCCCCGTGCTGTGGAAGAAGGTCATGCCGAAGCTCTCGGCGGGCCGCGTCCAGTCGGTGGCCACCCGCCTGGTGGTCGAGCGCGAGCGCGAGCGGATCGCCTTCACCTCGGCCTCGTACTGGGACCTGGTCGGCACCTTCGGCACCGGCCGCACCTCTGCCGACGCGGCCAACCCGGAGTCCTTCGGGGCCCGGCTGGTCTCGGTCGACGGCAAGCGGGTCGCCACCGGCCGCGACTTCGGCCCGGACGGACGGCTGAAGAGCGCCGCGACCACCCTGCACCTGGACGAGCAGGCCGCCCGCGCGCTGGCCGCCGCGCTGCAGCAGACCGCGTTCAGCGTCCGCAGCGTCGAGTCCAAGCCCTACCGCCGCTCCCCGTACGCGCCGTTCCGCACCACCACGCTGCAGCAGGAGGCCAGCCGCAAGCTGGGCTTCGGCGCGAAGCGGACCATGCAGGTGGCGCAGAAGCTGTACGAGAACGGCTTCATCACCTACATGCGCACCGACTCGACCACGCTGTCGGAGACCGCGGTCACCGCGGCCCGCGCGCAGGTCACCCAGCTGTACGGGGCCGACTACCTGCCGTCCGCGCCGCGCACCTACGCTTCCAAGGTGAAGAACGCGCAGGAGGCGCACGAGGCGATCCGCCCGTCCGGGGACCGCTTCCGGACGCCCGCCGAGACCGGGCTGAGCGGTGACGACTTCCGGCTGTACGAGCTGATCTGGATGCGCACCGTCGCCTCCCAGATGAAGGACGCGGTCGGCCAGTCGGTCACCGTGAAGGTCGGCGGCCGGTCCGCGGACGGGCGGGACGCCGAGTTCTCCGCCTCCGGCAAGATCATCACCTTCCACGGCTTCCTGAAGGCCTACGTCGAGGGCGCCGACGACCCGAACGCCGAGCTGGACGACCGCGAGCGCCGGCTGCCGCAGGTCGCCGAGGGCGACCCGCTGGCCGCCGAGAAGCTCACCCCCGAGGGCCACGCCACCAAGCCGCCGGCCCGGTACACCGAGGCCTCGCTGGTCAAGGAGCTGGAGGACCGGGAGATCGGCCGCCCGTCCACCTACGCCTCGATCATCGACACGATCATCAACCGCAAGTACGTGTTCAAGAAGGGCACCGCCCTGGTGCCGTCCTTCTTGTCCTTCGCGGTGGTCAACCTGCTGGAGAAGCACTTCGGCCGGCTGGTCGACTACGACTTCACCGCGAGGATGGAGGACGACCTCGACCGGATCGCGGCCGGCCAGGCCGAGTCCGTGCCGTGGCTCAAGCGCTTCTACTTCGGCGAGGGCGAGTCGAACGGGGCGGCGGTCGGCGGGGCCGCGGACGCCGGGAACGGCGACGGCGACCACCTCGGCGGCCTGAAGGAGCTCGTCACCGACCTCGGCGCGATCGACGCCCGCGAGATCAGCTCCTTCCCGGTCGGCGACGGCATCGTGCTCCGGGTCGGCCGCTACGGCCCGTACGTGGAGCGGCCCTCCGCCGTCGAGGGCGAGCCCGGCCAGCGGGCCGACGTGCCCGAGGAGATGCCGCCGGACGAGCTGACCGTCGAACTCGCCGAGGAACTGTTCAACAAGCCCAGCGGCGAGCGCGAGCTCGGCACCGACCCGGTCAGCGGCAACCCGCTGGTCGCCAAGGGCGGCCGGTTCGGCCCGTACGTCACCGAGGTGCTGCCCGAGGGCACCCCGAAGACCGGCAAGAACGCCGTCAAGCCGCGCACCGCCTCGCTGTTCAAGTCCATGGACCTGGACACCGTCACGCTGGAGGACGCGCTCAAGCTGCTCTCGCTGCCGCGCGTCGTCGGCACCGACGCCGAGGGCAACGAGATCACCGCGCAGAACGGCCGCTACGGCCCGTACCTGAAGCGGGGCACCGACTCGCGCTCGCTCACCAGCGAGGACCAGCTGCTGTCCATCACCCTGGACGAGGCGCTGGCGATCTACGCCCAGCCGAAGGCCCGGGGCCGGGCCGCCGCCGCGCCGCCGCTGAAGGAGCTGGGCAACGACCCGGTCAGCGAGAAGCCGGTGGTGGTCAAGGACGGCCGGTTCGGCCCGTACGTCACCGACGGGGAGACCAACGCGACGCTCCGCAAGGACGACGAGGTCGAGACCATCACCCCCGAGCGGGCGTTCGAGCTGCTCGCCGAGAAGCGCGCCCGCGGGCCGGTGAAGAAGACGGCCAAGAAGGCCCCGGCGAAGAAGGCCGCGGCCACCAAGACGGCCGCCGCCAAGAAGACCACCACGGCGAAGAAGGCCACCGCGAAGAAGACGGTGGCGAAGAAGGCCGCGACGGTGAAGAAGACCGCCGCCAGGGCCACCGCGGCCAAGGAGGCCGGTGCCGCCGACGGCGGTTCCGAGGAGAGCTGACGGACACTCCGTAACGGGCCTGTTCGAATCCGGGCAGGCCCGTTAAGACCGGGGCCCCGCACTCGCTACGCTGACCGTATGACGAGCGAGGAGCTGCCCCCCACCGCGCGCACCGCCGCCCCCGGCCTCCCGGAGGTCGCCCCCGCCGGGACACCCGGCGAACGGGCCCGTGCGCTGCTGAGGCTGCGGCCCTACCGGAAACTGTGGACCACCCAGCTGCTCGGCGGTGCCGCCGACCGGCTGACCGTCCTGGTGCTGGTGCCGCTCACCGTGGCGGCCGCCGCCCTCGGCGGCCAGCTCGGGCACGGCTACCGGGCGCTCCCGCTCGCCGTCGCCGCGGTGTTCGCGGCCCGGCTGCTGGCCACCGGCCTGTTCGGCGCCGCGCTGCTCGGCCCCGTGCACGCCCTGGTCGGCGGCAAGCTCGACCGGCGCTGGAGCCTGCTCGGCGCCGACCTGGTCCGCGCCCTGCTGATCGGACTCGCCCCCTGGTGGACCGTCTGGACGCCCGGCTCGGCGACCTGGCTGCTGCTCGGCACCGCCTTCCTGGCCGGCGCCGCCGAACGGATCTGGACGATCGGCAAGGCCGCCGCCGTCCCCGGCCTGCTGGCCGTCCCCGAACAGCCCGGACCGCCGTCCGCCGCCGCGCTGGACGCCGTCCGCACCCTCGACCTGCGCACCGGCTGGGCCGCGCTGCCGCTGGCCGCCGGCGGGCTGATCGTCCTCACCCTGCTCAACAACGTGCTCGCCGCGGTCGGCCTGGGCCGGCTGCGGGCGCACCAGCTCGCCGTCGCCGCGCTCGGCGCCGCCGTGCTGTTCGCCGTCAACGCCGCGCTGCTGTACCTCCAGGAGCTGCCGGCCGGGGCCACCGCCGCGCCGCGCTCCCCGCTGCAGGGCCTGCGCGCCCCGACCGATGCCACGCCCGGCCCCTCGCTGAAGAAGGGCCGCACCGGCTCCGCCCCGTACTTCACCTTCTCGATCGCCGCCGCGTACGCCGCGATGGCCGGCGTCGCCGCGCTCGGCCTGCTCACCGCGGGCGAGCACCTGGCCGGGCCGATCGGCTACGGCCTGCTGGTGCTGGCCGCGGCCGGCGCCCCCGCGGTCGGCATCCGGCTCAGCCGGGCCACCCTGCCCGGCCTGTCCCGCCGCCGGCTGCTCGCGCTCGGCCTGGTCACCGCCGGGGTGGCGCTGATCCTGGCCGGGCTGGTCCTCGACTTCGTCCTGGTGCTGCTGTTCACCGTGCTGGCCGGACTGGCCGCCGGCGTGGTCATCGCCACCGGGCGCGGGCTGCTCGCCCAGGAGATCGAGGAGATCCGGCTCGGCAAGGTCACCGAGCACCTGTACGCCGTGCTGCGGGCCGTGGTCGGCGCCGCGCTGATCGGCATGCCGCTGCTGGCCGCCGCGTACGGGCAGGTCGCCCTCGGCGAGGTCGGCCGCGGCCACTTCACCTTCATCCACGACGGCGCGGCGCTCGCCGTCTCCACCGCCGGGCTGCTCACCCTGGTGCTGGCCGCCGTCGTGCTGCTCAAGACCGACGACCAGCGCGGCGTCGTCCCGTTCGGCCGCGAGCTGGCCCAGGCCGTCCGCGGACAGGCCGAGGTCGCCCCGCACCGGGCCGCCGGGAAGGGCTACTTCATCGCCCTGGAGGGCGGCGACGGGGCCGGCAAGTCCACCCAGGCGCAGGCGCTGGCCGAGTGGATCCGGGCCAAGGGCCACGAGGTCGTCCTCACCCGCGAGCCCGGCGGCTCCCCGATCGGGCAGCGGCTGCGCGCCCTCGTCCTGGACGTCGGCAACACCGGCCTGTCGCACCGCGCCGAGGCGCTGATCTACGCCGCCGACCGGGCCGAGCACGTCGAGAACGTCATCCGCCCGGCGCTGGAGCGCGGCGCGGTCGTCCTCACCGACCGGTACATGGACTCCTCCATCGCCTACCAGGGCGCCGGCCGCGACCTGGCCGCCACCGAGGTCGCCCGGATCTCCCGCTGGGCCACCGGCGGGCTGGTGCCCGACCTGACCGTCGTCCTGGACGTCGACCCGACCGCCGCCCGGGACCGCTTCACCGAGGCGCTGGACCGGCTGGAGTCCGAGCCCACCGAGTTCCACCAGCGGGTCCGCTCCGGCTTCCTGGCGCTCGCCGCCGCCGACCCGGCCCGCTACCTGGTCGTCGACGGCACCCAGCCCGCCGCCAACGTCACCACCGCGATCCGGCACCGGCTCGACCGCGAACTGCCGCTCTCCGACCAGGAGAAGGCCGCCAAGGCCGAGCAGGAGCGCAAGGCCCGCGAGGAGGCCGCCCGGCGCGCCGCCGAGGCCGAGGCCGCCCGCAAGGCCGCCGAGGAGGCCGAGCGCAAGCGCCTCGAACTGCTGGAGCAGCTGCGCGCCGAGCAGGCCGAGAAGGACCGGCTCGCCGCCGAGGAAGCCGCCCGGGCCGAGGCCGAGGCCGCCCGCAAGGCCGCCGAAGCCGCCCGGATCGCCGCCGAGGCGGAGGCCGCCCGGCGCGCCGAGGAGGACGCCGTGCGGCGGGCCGAGGAGGCGGCGCGGGCCGAGGCGGCGGCGGAGGCCGCGCGCAAGGCGGCGGCCGAGGAGGCCGCCCGGGCCGAGTTCGCCCGGCAGCGCGAGCTGCAGCGGGAGGAGCAGCGGCGGCGCGCCGAGGAGGCGCTGCAGCGGGCGGAGGCCGCGCGGCGGGCCGCCGAGGCGGAGGCGGCCGCGGCGCTGGCGGCGGAGGCTCCGGCCGCTCCGGCTGCGGCTCCGGCTGCGGATGAGACGGCGGTGCTGCCGAAGGTCGACGCCGACTCGGAGAGCACGCGGGAGCTGCCCAAGCCTGGGGCGGGGAAGCCGGGTTCAGGGGACTCGGACGCCAGCGCTGGTTCGGGTTCGGGGAAGCCGGAGGTGGACGAGACCGCGGTGCTGCCGAAGGTCGGGGACGTCGAGGAGACGGCGGTGCTGCCGGTGGCGGACCCCGCCCGGCGGGTGCCCGAGGGGCTGTTCCGGGACGAGCCCGACTCGGCGCAGACCCGGGAGCTGCGGCCCCGGCCGGAGTGGGCGGAGGAGACCCCGCTCGACGACCTGCCCAGCCTGACGGACAGTCTGCTCGGCTCCCGCGAGGAGTGGGCGCGCTGGGAGGCGGCGGAGCCCGAGGCCGGGCCGGAGGAGGAGCAGCAGCCCAAGAAGGGCGGCTGGCGGCGGCGCAAGGACTAGCCGTCCGGGCGGCGCGCCGTTCGACCTCGTGGCGGGCGGCGGGCGGGGGACGGTCCTGTCCGTGGTGGGCGTCGGCGGCCTGCGCCGGGTGTGTCCTGGGCCGGGGTTAGGCTCGGCGGGGCGGGATCGGCGAGGAGGAGCGCGGCGTGAGTGTGTGGGACGACCTGGTCGGGCAGGACCGGGTGGTCGAGCAGCTGCAGGCGGCGGCTCGGGCGGCCCGGGCGAGCGTGCTGGCGGGCCGCGGCGGGGCCGCGGCGGGCAATGCCTCGTTGATGACGCACGCCTGGCTGTTCACCGGCCCGCCGGGCGCCGGGCAGGTGACGGCGGCGCGGGCGTTCGCGGCGGCGCTGCAGTGCACCAGCCCGGACCTGGAGCTGGGCGGGGTGCCGGGCTGCGGGTTCTGCGACGGGTGCCACACGGTGCTGTCGGGCAGCCACGCGGACGTGAAGCAGGTCCGGACGGACGGTCTGTCGATCGGCGTCGGCGACATGCGCGACCTGGTGCTGCGGGCCGCGAGCTACCCGACCGGTGGCCGCTGGTCGGTGATCCTGGTGGACGCCGCGCACCGGCTGACCGAGGCGGCCGCGAACGCGCTGCTGAAGGGCGTCGAGGAGCCCTCGCCGCGGACGGTGTGGCTGCTGTGCGCGCCGTCCGTGCAGGACGTCCTGCCGACGATCCGCTCGCGCTGCCGGCTGCTGGTGCTGCGGACGCCCGCCGCGGAGGCGGTCGCCGACATGCTGGTGCGGCGGGACGGCGTGGAGCCGGCGGCGGCCCGGATCGCGGCGCTGGCCGGGCAGGGCGACATCGACCGGGCGCGGCGGCTCGCGGTGGACGAGCAGGCCCGTTCGCGGCGGGCCGAGGTGCTGCGGATCCCGCTGGAGGTGGCCGACCTGGGCGGCTGCCTGGCGGCCGCGCAGCGGCTGGTGGACACCGCGAAGGCGGACGCCGAGGCGCTGGCCGAGACCCAGGACGCCCGGGAGACCGAGGACCTGCGGGCCGCGTACGGCGCGGCGGAGGGCAGCCGGGCGCCGCGCGGCATGGCCGGGGCGGTGAAGGAGCTGGAGAAGCGGCAGAAGAGCCGGGCCACCCGGACCCGCCGCGAGACGCTGAACGTGGCGCTGGGCGACCTGCTGGGCTTCTACCGGGACGTGCTGGCCCTGCAGTTCGGCGCGGGCGGCGAGCTGGCGAACGAGGACCAGCGGCCGGCCCTGCAGCGGGTCGCGGGGGCGGGCGCGGCGGAGAACACGCTGCGCCGGATCGAGGCGGTGCTGGCCTGCCGCCGCGCGCTGGACCGGAACGTGGACCCGCTGCTGGCGGTGGAGGCGATGACGGTGGCGCTGCGGGCGGGCTGAGCGGCCGTTCCCGGGACCGTCCGGGGTGCCTCCGGGGCGCCCGTCCGGAGTGTCGTCCGGCCGTCGCTCGTTCGAGTGAACGTGCCGAGACGCCCGTACCGCCCCGGGGTCAGGGGGCACGTGGTCTTGCACCCTGTGCACTGACCACGCGCTCGCGTCCGGCGGCCGGTCCTTCCCCGAGGTGGTGCGTCCCATGCCCCGTTCGCTCCTCGTCCTGTTGTTGCTGGTGGCCGCGGTGGCGGGCAGTTGGCTGGCCCGTTCGGCGATGGTGCGCTGGCGGGACCTGCGGGCCGCGCAGACGTACGAGCTGGCGGCGGAGGCGCGTCCGGCGCTGGTGCGGGCGGGGGCGGCGGCGCTGTGCCTGATGTGCGTGAGTGCGCTCGGGGTGGCGGTGCTGCTGGGGGAGCGGGGCGGGGTGCGGCAGGCGGTGGCGGCGGTGGAGGAGGGGCGGTCCACGGGCAGTGCGGACGGGGCGGCGGCCTCGGCGCCGGTTTCGGCGGCACCGGTTTCGGCGTCGGCGTCGGCGTCGGCGTCGCCCTCGCCTTCGCCGGTGGCGTTCGCGGCGGTGGGGCGGGCGGCGGGCGGGGAGTTGATGCAGGGGGCGGTGCCCGGGCCGGACGGGCGGGCGCGGACGGTGCGGGTGTGGCTGCCCGCCGAGTACGGGAGGAACGCGACGGACCGGTTCCCGGTGATCGTGCTGCACTCCGGGACGCCCGGGCGGACCGCCGACGCCGACCTGCCGGACGTGTTCGACGGGGTGGCGTCGGCGGTGCAGCAGGGCAAGGCCCGGCCGTTCGTGGTGGTCGCCCCCGAGGCGCCCGGCGGCACCGGCCACCCCTGCGACCTGGTGGCCGCCGCCCCGCAGGCGGTCGCCGACGACGCGGCGCTGCGTTCGGCCGTCGGCGCCGCCTTCCGCACCCTGCCGGCCGGCCCCGCGGGCTGGAGCGTGCTCGGCGTGGACGGCGGCGCGCCCTGCGCGGCGGCGGCCGGGCTGGCCCGTCCCGACCTGTACGGGGCCGCCGCGGCGGTCTCCGGCCGGTACGACGCGAAGGCGCTGACCGGGGCGGCGGCGGAGGCCCCCGGGGCGGTGGGGGCGCGGCTGCTGCTGGCCGCGGCGAAGCGGGACACCGACGGGGTGGCGTCCGGGCGGGCGGTGCAGGCGGCACTGCGGGACGCCAAGTCGCGGGCCGAGGTGCGGACTTCCGAGGTGGTGCAGGACTACACGTCGGAGCGGGAGCGGCTGCGGCTGGTGCGGGTCGCGGTGCAGTACCTGGCGGAGCAGCTCGCCAAGTAGCGGGCGGCGGGGGCGGGATGGGGGTGGTC